>NZ_JBQLZL010000034.1:84984-91763 GCF_052168255.1 Almyronema sp.
GAGCCTGCCGTCAGCCCTTGCACAATCTTGCGCTGGAAGAAAAGCACCAGCACAATTAGCGGCAGCGTGCCAACAATGGTAGCCGCCGCCAGAGGGCCATAAGGAACTTCAAACAAGCTAGTCCCCCCTAGCTGAGCGGCTGCAACCGGGATAGTTTTCATACTCTCGCGAGTAATGAACGTCAACGCAAAAATGTATTCATTCCAGGCGAAGATAAAGGCCAGAATCCCTGTCGTAACCAGGGCGGGCAGCGTCATCGGCAACACAATCTGCCACAGCATTTGCACCGTATTGTAACCATCGACTTTAGCGGAGTCTTCTAAATCTCGCGGCAACTGCTGAAAAAAGCTCCGCATTACCAAAATCGTCAGCGGTAAATTAATTGCTGTGTAAGGAATAATCAGCGCCAGATAGTTGTTGGCTAAACCAGCCAAACGAATCACCTCTAGCAGCCCTAAAAAGAGCAAAATATAGGGGAACAAGGTGATAATTAGCACCGTACCCAAAATAATCCGCTCGCCCGGAAGTTTGAGTCGGGCTAAGGCATAAGCTGCCGGAGAGCCAATTGCCAAACACAGCACGGTAGAGACAATCGCCACCAAAGCGCTATTGAAGATATAGATATAAAAGCGATTGCGCCTGAACAGGTCAACGTAGTGATCCCAGGTAAGCTGATCAAAACTGGGAAAATAAACTACGGAATCGGCTGTAATCGCTGCTGTGGTTTTAATCGAAGTGAGCAATTCCCACAGTACTGGGCCAAGGCTAAACAAAACCACAAAAATAATCGCAATCCACTGGAGAATCTTCATCCAGGCAATGCCTGAATCGCGGGCTTTAGTAGCCTGCTGGGTTGAGGGTTCTTGAGCGGTGGTCATTAGCTTTCAACTCCTGTCGTGCTGCGGACTCTGCTGATACCCAAGCCTGCTAACCCGACAACAGCTACCAAAATTAAAAAGGTAACTACCACCAGTGCAGCCCCATAGCCAAAATCGAGATAGCGCATCACTGTTGCATAGACATAGAGCGAAACCATTTCGGTTGCGCCCCCCGGCCCCCCCTCGGTCATGACTTGAATCAGGTCGAAAATGCCGAAGGACTGAGCAAAGCGAAACAACATAGCAATCAAAATTTGTGGCATCAGCAGCGGTAGCGTGATTTGCCGAAAACTTTGCCACGGACTTGCCCCATCGATTGCGTGTGCTTCATATAAATCTGCTGAAATCGATTGCAAGCCTGCTAACAGCAAAATCGCAATAAACGAAGTGGTTTTCCAGACATCAGCGGCAATTACCGCCACCATTGCCCACTGCGGATCGCCTAACCAGTTAACAGGCTGATCAATGATGTGAAACCAATTCAGCAACATGTCGTTCCAGACGCCATACTGGTCGTTAAAAATCCAGCGCCAAGCTAGGGCAATTAGGGCGGTTGGCAACGCCCAAGGCAAAATAGCGATGGTGCGAACCGCTCCTCTGCCTCGAAAAGCTTGATTGAGCGCCAGTGCCACACACATGCCCAAAATTAGCTCGATGATCAAAGAGACGCTGGTAAAAACAGCGGTATGGATAATGCTGTTCCAAAAGCGGCTGTCGAGCGCCATTCGCACATAATTGTCAAAGCCGATAAAGACGGTGTCTAGCCCGGTGCTAAGGTTTTGAGCAAATAGACTCAGAATAAACGCCCGTATAATCGGGTAAGCATAGACCAGCAGCAGCAGCAAAGCAGCCGGCAAAATTAGCAACCAGCCTGTGCGAACTTCTCGGCTGCGAAGTTTTCCTTGCATGGTTTCTCCTATGACTGCTGGGTAACATTACTACCAAGTACCCGTCGGGTTTCACCCGCTGCCGCATTCATGGCATCTTCGGGGCTGATTTGATTGGTAAGGGCGGCGCTGAGATAGCGCTGCAAAATATCAGAAATTTGGGCGTACTGACCCACAGGCGGGCGGGGCACGGTTTCTTCTGCTACCTGAGCCAGTTCTTGATAGTGATTGTATTTGGCTAAAATCTCTGGATCTTCAAACAGATCGCGACGGCTAGGCACGTAAGAATACTCCAGCACAAAGGTTTTCTGTGCTTCGCGGCTGGTGAGAAATTCTACCACTCGCCATGCTTCATCGGGGTGAGGGGTCGTTGCTGAAATAGCGAACCCCCAACCACCCAAACAGGCGGCGGCATCGGCATCAGGGGCATGCACCATTGGCTTGAGACCGACCTTACCTTGAACGGGAGTTCCTTCGCGGTTGACTTGCGCCCACGCATAAGGCCAGTTGCGCATAAACACGGCATTGCCATTTTCAAACAGGCGGAGGGCGTCTTCTTCGATGTAGTTGGTGACGCCGGGGGGAGTAATATTTTCAGCTATCAGAGTGCGCAAAAATTCGACTGCTTGATAGGCTGCTGGGCTATCAAGACCAACTTCTAGGGTTTCTGGATTGACCCAAAAGCCGCCGTAGCCCGCAATCACTTCTACAAAAACGGTGGCAAGCCCTTCATACTGTTTGCCCTGCCAGGAGAAACCCCACGGTACCTGACCTTGTTCTTGTAAGGTTTTGGCTGTTTGCTCTAACGCCTCAAAGGTTTCCGGCGGTTCAAGTCCGGCCTGTTGCAAGAGGTCGCTGCGATAGTAGAGCATGCCCATATCGGTGCGGAAAGGCATGCGGTAAAATCCGCCCTGATAGCGGCCTGCTTCTACGTCAGCTTCTAAAAAGGCGGTGAGGTCGGCTTCGTTGACGCGATCGCTTAAATCCATCAACCATCCGGCTGCTGCAAACTTTGGCACCCAAACGACATCTGCATAAACGACATCGTAGGGAGAATCACCGAGTAAAAAGGAGGTGGTATAAAGGTTTTCAACTGCGTCGCTAGCATTGGGGCCGCGAATCATTTCGAGATCAATGTCGGGATTTTGGGCTTCAAATTCCTGTTCGAGGATCTCTAGCTGATCGACTTCCAGCGATCGCACCAGAAAAGAGACGCTAACTTTTTCTTGCGTAAAGGCGTTGAGGCTAGAAAAGAGGATGCCTGCACACACAACAAAGGCGATCGCCAGCCAGCCTAAACGCGATCGCCTCCAATGCGGCGAGAATTTTCCTGTTTTGAAAACTCTCAACAATATTTCCCAAGGTTTCATGAGTTCAGCTTAAAAAGGGACGCCGCTAGGCGGCTTTCACCCGAACGAGTAAAGCTCAGGTGTGGAATTCTCTCCATTGTAAGAACGGATATCTCTACAGAATGAGTGACGCCAAATAGGTTTGCATCTATTAAAAGACTGAAACGTTACTCAAAACTGGCCTGAAAATTGAGCAATAAAGTCTAGCAAAATTTGCTGATGGGGCAAGCCTAAGGGTCGATCTTCGGCCAGCTTTGCCGAATAACGATAACCCCGCTGTACGTCGGCAATAGAACACAAGCCTAAATCTTGTCCTTCATTGAGCGTCAAAGCGTCAACGGCAACGGTCAGCGGGCCGTAGTAGACGTTGCGAATAATGTTTTGATCAACCCGGCGGTGGAAAAGTTCTAGCCGAGGCGCTAAATAGCCAATTTCTTCTTGCAGTTCTCGATAAACGGCTGTATCTGCCGATTCACCGGGTTCAATGTGGCCGCCAAAAAAGCTCCAGTGCCCAGGATAGACGATGGTGGGAATGTCGTCTCGCAACTGTAGCAAAAACTGGTTGTCTTGGTGCAAAATGGCGATCGCAACTTCAACAGGTGGCTGGGTCATAGGAGGCAAAGCTTGATAGGGCTAAAGACGGCAGACTAAAGGCTGCAGGTAGCCTAAAAGGCTCTCTGCCAGAAGCTTTTCGTAATTTAGGGGTTGAACCGGAGTGGCTACAACGATCACTATCTACCCAAAGGATAAGGCTCAATCAAACCCATGTTTTCTGACGTTGACGACCCCAAAACCCGCTAATTCTAGTGGGGCGATCGCTGCTGTTGCGCCATTGTCAGCGGCTTAAGCCGGGTAGATAGTTAACCAACGGCGGAAAGACAATAATCAGCACCAGCACCAAAAGCTGCAGCACAATAAAAGGAGCGGCTCCTCGGTAGATATGGCCTGTTGTGACTGCTTTTGGTGCTACACCACGCAGATAAAAGAGGGCAAAACCAAATGGAGGCGTAAGAAAAGAGGTTTGCATATTTGCTCCAATGACTACGCCATACCAAACCAGCCCACTTAAGCCATAAAGCTGCTCAGCAATCGGGGCAAACAACGGCACCACAATAAAGGCAATTTCAAAGAAGTCAATAAAAAAGCCTAAGACAAAAATCGTCAGCATGCTGACGACCAAAAAGCCAACCTCCCCACCCGGTAAACGGGTAAGGGCGTCAAAAATAAAGCGATCGCCGTTCAAACCTCTAAAAACCAGGCTAAAAGCGGTAGATCCCAGCAAAATAAAAATCACCATACTGGTGGTGCGCAGCGTACTGTCGCAAACCTGCCGCAATCCCTGCCAGGTGAGCTGACGGTTAAGCGCCGCTAACACCAATGCGCCAACCCCGCCCAACGCTCCTGCTTCTGTCGGTGTGGCGACGCCAAAAAAGATGCTACCCAGCACTAGCAGAATCAGCACCAGAGGGGGCACCATCACCTTGAGCACTTTAAGCGCCAGCGATCGCCCCCTGACGGCTAGCAATTCTTTGGGTAAGGCCGGAGCCAGATCAGGCCGCAGGTTTGCCACCACCAGCACATGCAGGGCAAACGCTGCCGCCATCATCAACCCCGGAATTAAAGAGCCAATAAACAAATCTCCCACCGAGATGCCGAGCTGATCAGCCAGCACCACCAGCACAATACTGGGCGGCACAATCTGTCCCAGCGTGCCGGAAGCCGCAATTGCCCCAGCTGCCAGCGATTTGTCATAGCCATAGCGCAGCATCGTTGGCAGCGAAATTAACCCCATTGTCACCACCGTCGCCGCCACCACTCCGGTCGTCGCTGCCAGCAGTGCCCCTACCACCACCACTGCCAGGGCTAAACCGCCACGGACGCGGCCAAAAAGCTGACCCATCGTTTCGAGCAGGTTTTCGGCAATGCCCGATTTTTCTAGCATTGCCCCCATAAAAATAAAGTAGGGAATCGCCAGCAGCGTAAAGTTTTGCATAATGCCGAAAATGCGCTGCGGCATTGCCGTCAAAAAAATAGGATCAAAGACGCCGAGCGAAATGCCAATAATGGCAAACAGCACCGCTACCCCACCTAGCGAAAAGGCTACCGGATAGCCCAGCGATAGCAGCACCAAAGCCCCGCCAAACATCGTGGGGCCAAGCCATTCATAAGCGAAGGTCATGATCGTCCTCCGCCGTTGAGGGAGTTGTGAGAATAGCTAGATTTTTAATTGTTTCTGAAATGCCTTGCAAAATCAGCAGGCCAAAGCTGATGGGGATAAAACTTTTAATGGGATAGCGAGGCAAGCCACCCGGATCAGGAGAAACCTCGCGGATAGCCCAAGCGGCCAGAACCGCCTTCCACGAAAATACAATCACCAATCCGCAAAACGGCAGCAAAAATAGCAGCGTGCCGACTAACTCAGCGATCGCTTTACGCTTACCCTGCCAGCGAGCTTGAAAGACATCAACCCGCACATGGCCGTTATGCTTCAGCGTATAAGCAGCCCCCAGCAAAAACACCAGATCAAACAAATACCACTGGCTTTCAATCAGAGCGTTGGAACTAAGGTTCTGGCCGATAAAGTAGCCCAAGTAGCGACCGACTACATTCCACACGCCAATGCCTAGCATTAGCAGCACCAGCCAGTAGGCCAAACGACCTATGGCCTCATTAAACCGATCAATCCAGCGGGAAATTTGCAGCAGCCTTTCCACAGTTATTTTCTGAGCCATAAAAAGGGCGATCGCTGAATTTGCCCTGCCGTCAAACCCAGCCGACCATGTCAATCTGTCGTAGTATTTTACAGCGATGCCGTTCCCTTCCTTTGCCGCTCAGCCCGCTCTGTTATGCGATCGCGCTACGAACAGCTACCTCGCCATTCGTTAATTATTTGTGCTTCGCTGGTGCAAAACGCGATGAACTTAGGGGCATTGTGTCGAACCGTCGAGGTTTTTCGCTTGCAAGCGCTGGTGTTGCCGACCTTAGCCGTTGTGCAAGATCGGCAATTTCGTAAGTTAGCTGCTTCAGCGCATCAGTGGCAACCTTTGCAAGCCTGTTCTGCCGATTGCTTAGTCAGCCAAATTCAAGCTTGGCAGCAGCAAGGTTACGGGGTTTATGCTTTAACACCAGCGGCTACCGCTAAAAAGTTACCGCTGTTTGAGTTTCCGCAAAAAGCTGTGTTAGTACTCGGTCGAGAGCTGACTGGAGTCCCCCCAGAGATTATGCAGGCTTGCCAGGGGGCGATCGCTATTCCGCAATTGGGTTTAGTGGAATCTTTAAATGTCAGTACAGCAGCGGCGATCGCCATTTATGCCTATACACAGCAGCATGGCTTGCCAGAACCAGAGGGTTGACGCTAAAGCAGATTTTGGTCAACATTGGGTATTATTACGGATTTTATTAATAAACAAAGGCATTTTTAGGCGCAATTGAGTTTATATTCCTAAATTATTTTTGGCTTAACCCCTGGCTAAAACGCTCTTAAAGTCTTTTCGCTAACTTAAGCCTGTAAGACCGATTCTTCAAAGTAAAGGTACAGACGAAAATGCCGAAACGTCTGCAGAGCAAAGACTGTTCAATTCAAAATCGAGAATTGATATAAGTCCGGCATCTTTGGTTTGGTTAAAGCTCAATATGTCATGGCAAAAGCATTCGTTGCTATGCGA
>NZ_JBQLZL010000035.1:0-22786 GCF_052168255.1 Almyronema sp.
CCCCTTCTCCCCCTCTCCCCCCACCCCCACCCCATGCCCGGATTCCTCCTCCACCAAGGTGCCACCGTCCTCTGTAGCCACGCCGGACAGGCTCAACCCACCGCCGTTAACCCCCGCGTGACCGTTAGCGGTCAGCCGATTGTGACCCAGGCCAGCGTCTATGCGATCGCCGGATGCACGCTACCGCCGCCGCCCGCCGCCAATGGGCCTTGCGTAACGGCGCAGTGGATAAGCGCAGCAACACGGGTGACGGCCTCAGGCATTCCGGTTTTGCTGCTCGATAGTCAGGCGTTGTGTGCGCCAACGGGCACGCCGCTGATGGTGGCTGCTACCCAAGTCCGTGCGAGGGCAATGTAATGCTGCATACTGACTTTCCGCTACACATAGATCGTCAAGGTCGCCTTGGCCGCACCGATGAGGCCAACCATATTCGCGACTTAATTGAGCAGGTATTGTTTACCGCACCGGGAGAACGGGTGAATCGGCCTGATTTTGGCAGCGGTTTGCTGCAACTGGTGTTTGCCCCCAACAGCGACACGCTGACCGCCGCTACCCAGGTGAGCGTGCAAGGTGCCCTGCAGCAGTGGCTTGGCAATTTGATTCAAGTTGAGGCAGTCAGTGTAGACCATACAGACTCAACCCTGCGGGTGAGCGTGCGCTATTGGATTCGGCGGACACAGCAGCCCCAGGTCGCTCAGTTTCGGCGGGAGGTCTAAAATGTGGCGTTATTTTTGCTGCGATCGCCGTCGTCGAGCCGCTGTGGCAGCCAGTTCGCTCAATGGCATTGATTATTTAGAAGTGCTAGATCACGATGCCCCTAGCGACAGCGATCGCCAGTTGATTTTGCTGGTTTATTTGATCAAACCGCTGGGGGCAATCAGCCTGGGGGTAGAAAATTTTCGCCTTTTGGGGGGCGATCGCATTCGAGATATTAGCGTTGTAGCTGTAACCGCGTTTGCCGATTCGCGGGTGGTGCAGCTACGGGTGAACCGCTGGGGCGACTATTCTACTTATACGCTGCAAATAGTAGCCGATGGAGGCGTCCCCGACTGGCTCGATCCGATTTTAGCGGCCATTCATTTTTCTTTTAAGGTCGATTGTCCCAGTGACTTTGACTGCCGCCCTGAGCGGGTTTGCCCCCCAGAGACAGCCCCGCCCCCGGTCATTAACTATCTCGCCAAAGACTATGCCAGCTTGCGGCGGCTAATGCTCGATCGGCTGGCGGTATTGATGCCTCAGGGGTTTGAACGTAACCCCGCCGACGTGGGCATGGCTTTGGTTGAACTGTTGGCCTATGTGGGCGATCAGCTCAGCTACCAGCAAGACGCGATCGCCACCGAAGCTTACCTCGGCACCGCCCGCCGCCGTACCTCGGTGCGTCGCCATGCCCGCTTAGTCGATTATTTTATGCACGATGGCTGCAATGCGCGGGTTTGGGTGCAGATACAGGTCAACCTAGAAGCCGTTACGCTACCCCCCGGCACGCCGCTATTAACCCGCATTGACGGCCAACCGCTGCGGCTAGCAGCCGATACGACGGCTTATATCGCCGCCCTTCAGCAAAACCCGGTCATTTTTGAAACGGTGACGGCAGCTAAGCTGTTTCAGGCTCATAACCACCTGTTCTTTTATACCTGGGGCGACCAAGCCTGTTGTTTACCCCAGGGCAGCACCCAGGCAACCTTGCGTGGTCACTATCCTGACTTGCAACCGGGGGCGGTGCTGATTTTTATCGAGAGGGTGGGGCCACACACGGGTCAGCCAGAAGATGCCAACCCCAACCACCGCTGGGCGGTACAGCTGACTGCTGTAGTGCCAACGTTCGATCCGATTGGTGGTCAGTTTGCGGCACCCCCCAACGCTGATGCCGTCGCCGTTACCCAAATTACTTGGGCTGCTGATGATGCTCTGCCCTTTGCTCTGTGTCTTTCGGCGCAAACCGATGCCGCCCACGGAGCGCAAACGCTGGAAACGGTCAGTCTGGCTTTGGGCAATATTGTGCTGGCCGATCATGGCGTCACGATCGCGGCTGAAGCGCTGGGAACCGTACCGGCTCCCCATCTGTTTAAGCAGCCAGTTACCCCCGGCGATCGCTGCCAGCCCCCCGTTCTCGACCCTGTCATACCGCGCTTTCAGCCACAGCTAGCGATCAAGCCGCTCACCCAAGCCGAACCCTATCGCCCTGCTCCGTCGGCTCAAGCCGTTTTTCAGCGCCAGATTAGCGCCGCTCTGCCCGCCATTACGTTGCAAAGTGAGCTGAGCGGCCAAAGGGCGAACTGGTTGCCCGTGCGCGATTTGCTCAACAGCGATCGCCAGGATTTGAACTTTATTGTTGAAACCGAGACAGACGGCAGCGCTGTCATCCGCTTTGGCGACGATCGCTATGGTTTGCGCCCTAGCCCCGGCACCCGTTTTAGCGCCACTTACCGGGTGGGTAACGGCACCCAGGGCAACATCGGCGCAGATACGCTGGCGCATATTGTCAGCGAACAAGCCGCCATTACTCAAATCCGC
Organism: Almyronema sp.; assembly: GCF_052168255.1. Lineage (NCBI taxonomy): Bacteria > Bacillati > Cyanobacteriota > Cyanophyceae > Nodosilineales > Nodosilineaceae > Almyronema > Almyronema sp. The sequence goes on from NZ_JBQLZL010000035.1 coordinate 2,515, forward strand.
AACCCTTTAGCCGCCCAGGGCGGGCGAGAACCCGAAAGTTTAGAGCAAGTGCGGCAGGCGGCTCCGTTTGCTTTTCGGGTGCAAGAACGAGCGGTGACGCTGGCAGACTACGCGGCGGCGGCGGAGCGTCACCCGCAGGTGCAAAAAGCGGCGGCCACGTTTCGCTGGACAGGAAGCTGGCGGACGGTCTTTGTCACCGTCGATCGCTTGGGGGGGTTACCCGTGGATGCTGCGTTTGAAACTGATCTGCGGCAACATCTAGAGCGGTTTCGGCTAGCAGGCTATGACTTAGAAGTCGATGGGCCGCGATGGGTTTCGCTGGCGATAGATCTGGTGGTGTGTGTGCAGTCTTCCTATTTTCGCAGCGCCGTTCAAGCAGCGCTGCTGCAAGTGCTAAGCAATCGCCTGCTGCCGTCGGGTCGTCGCGGACTGTTTCACCCCGATAACTTTACCTTTGGCCAAGCCGTTTACCTCAGCCAGATCTATGCAGCGGTGCAGGCAGTCGCCGGGGTGGCTTCAGCTCAGATAACGGCGTTTCAGCGGCAGGGTAGCCCCAGCCATAGCGCCTTAGAAAGTGGGGTGTTAGCCATCGGGCGCTTAGAAATTGCGCAGCTAGACAATGACCCAGATTTTCCCGAACGGGGCGTGTTGCGGTTGCAGATGGAGGGGGGCAAATGAAAGAATTTTTAGCCCATGATTTGCTTCAGCTCAATGACTGTGGATGCTGTGCAGGCTTAAACAACCACCCGCCAATGGCGGTGTTTAACCGAGCCGGACTCCAAGCGATCGCCTATCGAGTGGGCACCCATCCGACGTTTAAGCAGCGTATGCTGGCTCAGCTTTCTAGCGCCGAGCTACCTGCCCTGCAAACGCTGACAACCCGCGATGACGATGATTTTGCGATCGCCCTGATCGATGCCTGGGCCACCGTAGCGGATGTGTTGACCTTTTACCAAGAGCGGATTGCCCAGGAATCTTACCTGCGTACGGCCACTGAGCGCTTGTCCATTCGCGAATTAGCCCGTCTAATTGGCTACTCGCTGCGACCAGGGGTAGCGGCCAGCACGGCGCTCGCCTTTACGTTAGAAACCACACCGGGTTCGCCCAGCCAAATCAAGCTCGACGTTGGCACCAAAGTTCAAAGTATCCCTGGGCCAAACGAGCAGGCTCAAATGTTTGAAACGGTGACAGCGATCGAGGCACGAGCTGCTTGGAACGCCCTGCGCCCCCGTTTAACCCAGCCGCAAACCCAAACCTCGGTCAATCAAAGCGTAACGGTTCAAGGAACCGCTACCAATATCAAAGTGGGCGATCAGCTACTGGTGGTTAAAGGCGCTAGCCCTAGCTTCAAAACGGTGCTGGCCGTTACGGTTAACCCAACAGCCGGAACCACCCGTCTCGATTTTGTAGCGCCACCGCCGCCGCCGCCAGCGTTTAACCCTCCCTCCTTTCCTCCCGGCACCGCCCCCGCCAGCCCTACCCCCCTTACTCAAACCCAGATTAAACATCGCATCATCGGCAAAAGCTGGTCGCAAAAAGACCTCTTAGCCCTAGCCAAAACCCAAAACTGGGATTTAGCCGACCTGACCAGTGGCGTGACTGCCCAACTAGCCGCGCCAGCCGCGCCAGCCGAGATCTATGTGTTTCGCCTGAGCGCGCCGCTGTTTGGTTACAACGCTGCTAAGCGCGTCCAGTACACCGCCAGCGACGCCAAACCCGTGATTGCAGACAATACGCTGAAGCGGCTGGAATGGTCGCCCGCTGGAGAGGCGCGTAATTTGCTGTTTTTAGACAATGCCTATGAAGGCATTACCCCAGGGGGGTATGTGGCAATTCGCAAAGCGCCCAATTCAGCGCCATTCATTGCCCAGGTGACGCAAGTTTCAACCTTGAGCCGCAGCCAGTACGAACTCAGCGGCAAAACCACCCGTATTGTGCTCGATCGAGATTGGTGGAAGGCAAACAGCTTTAATTTGATTCGGCGCACCCTGGTTTATGCCCAAAGCGAACCGCTGACCCTGGCAACTCTGCCGATCGCTGATAGCGTTCAAGGCAGCGTCATTACGCTGGATGGCTTTTATCTGGGGCTACAGCCGGGGCAAACCCTCATCCTCAGCGGCGAACGCAACGACCTACCCGGCGTAACCCACAGCGAAGCGATCGCCCTCAAAGCCATTACTGTGCAAAGCGGGTATACCCAACTGACCCTGCAAACCGGGTTGGCCTTTGCTTACCAGCGCGACACCGTCAGCCTCAACGCCAACATTGCCCCGGCCACCCACGGCGAAACCGTGAGCGAAATTATGGGCAGTGGCGATGCCAGCCAGCCTTACCAAACCTTTACGCTGCGACAGCCGCCGCTAACCTATATCAGCAGTGACGCCACCCCTAGCGGTGCCCTCTCGACGCTGGCTATCCGGGTCAATGATTTACGCTGGCAGGAAGTGCCGATGCTGTACGGGCAAACCCCTGGCGATCGCGTTTATGTCAGCCGTCAGACCGAAGCGGGCATCACCGAAATCAAATTTGGCAACGGCCAAACCGGATCGCGACTGCCCACGGGCAGCGACAACCTTAAAGCAGTCTATCGCAAAGGCATCGGCTTAGCCGGAAACGTTAAAGCCCATCAGCTCACGGGGTTGATGTCTCGCCCCTTGGGGCTAAAGGCCGTCACCAACCCCCTGCCAGCCAGCGGCGGCGAAGACGGTGAACAGCTAGACAACGCTCGCCAGAATGCGCCGCTGACGGTGCTAACACTCGATCGCGTCGTGTCGCTGCAAGACTACGAAGATTTTGCCCGCGCCTTTGGGGGCATTGCCAAAGCGCTGGCAACCTGGACCTGGATAGGGCAGCGGCGGGGTCTATTTTTGACGGTGGCGGGGCCAGGGGGAGCCGCGATCGCGGCTGATTTAGTCACCAAGCTCACCCGTCAGTTACAACAGTCGGGCGATCCTTACGTGCCGTTGCGGGTCTGCACTTACCGCCCCGCTCTATTTCGGCTCAAAGGTCGCCTGCAACTTCAAGCCGACGTTGACCCCGCTTTGGGGCTAAAGGCCGTCCGGCAAGCCCTGGCAGCAGCCTTTGCTTTTGAAGCCCGCGCCTTTGGCCAGGGGGTAGCGCTGAGTGAAGTGCTAGCGGTGATGCAGGCGGTTCCGGGGGTCGGGTATGTTGACTTAGATTGGCTGCGGCGACAAGGTTCTAACGTCAATGGCTTGAAAGCGCCGTTGCCCGCCGCCGTGCCTCAGCGTCAGGGCAGCGTTCTCTTAGCGGCAGAACTGTTGACGCTCGATCCAGCCTCGTTAGATGAACTGGGGGTGTTGTAATGACATTTGACGCCGAAACCCTCTACAATCTGCTGCCTGCGCTCTACCGCATTCGCGATCAGGGGCAAGGCGAACCGCTCAAGGCGCTGATACAAGTGCTGGCGCGAGAAATAGCCGTGCTCGAAGCCGACCTTGATCAGCTCTATGCCGATCAGTTTATTGAAACCTGCGCCGAGTGGGTGGTGCCCTACATAGGTGACTTAATTGGCGATCGCCCCCTCTATAGCGATTTGCCTCGTTTTCCCAGTGCCCGCGCCGCCGTTGCCAACACCTTGGGCTACCGTCGCCGCAAAGGAACAGCCACCATGCTGGAGCAGCTAGCGCGAGACGTGACGGGCTGGCCGACGCGGGTAGTCGAATTTTTTGAACGGCTAGCAACAACGCAATACCTGAATCATTTGCGGCCCCACAATTTGGCTATGGCCGATCTGCGCCACTGGCAACCTTTAGCCTATCTCGATAGCCCTTTTGCCACTTCCGCCCACACAGCCGAAATGCGCCGAATTCCGCCGCAGCGGGGTCGCTACAATATTGCCAACATTGGGCTTTATTTGTGGCGGCTAGAACCTTATACGCTGGGGCTTTTTCCCAGTGCTGCCCGGGCTGTGGCAGACCCCGCCGATGGCCGCTATACGTTTCATCCGGTGGGGTTAAGTGTGCCGCTATTCAATCCACCGCTGCCTGAAGCGGCCTTTACCCTGGCAGCGCCCATTAACGTGCCTGAACCGCTACGGCGACGGGTACTTTATCAAGAACTAGAAAGCTGGCGACAGGCGATCGCCAATCAGCAGCCTTTTCAGCCCGTTTATTTTCAGCAAACCGCAGCCACGCCCACGGCAACAGGGGCACGTCAGCGGGTTTTTGATATTTTTGTTGATGGGGCGACAGACCCGATTGCGCCGCCAGAAATTCTCATCTGCAACCTGGCGGATTGGCGTCGTCCCCCTGCGAGCAAAGCCTATCAGCCCATGCTCGATCCTGATCAAGCACCAGTGAGCCTGCCGATTCAGGTAGCGGTCGATCCGCTACTGGGGCGGATCGCGTTTCCCGCCGGGAGGGTGCCCGCCCAGGTGACGGTGCGCTATACCTACGGCTTTAGTGCCGATGTTGGCGGCGGGCCGTACGATCGCAGTGAGTCTGTCTTGCCGCTGCTAGCGCGTCCGGTCACCTGGCAGATCGGCGTTAGCCAGACGGCAGCGGCAGCGGCCAATCTGGTAACCAGCCTCAGCGCGGCGATCGCCCAGTGGAACAGCCAGCCCGCTGGCAGCTTTGGCATTATTGCCCTGCTAGATAGCCAGACCTATACCGAAACCTGGCCGACAATTGCCATTCCAGCAGGTAGTCAGCTTTTAGTGGTGGCTGCTGATTGGCCGCTAGAGTCGCAGGCGGCCACTGCTGAGCGCTCCCTGGGGCAAGTTGCTCCCGAATTTTTGCGGCCTCATCTCGTCGGCAAGCTTAGCGTCGTTGGCACCGCCCCCCCCGGCAGCGATACCCCCGGCAACCTCTACCTCAATGGCTTGCTAGTTGAAGGGGCTTTGACGGTGCAGTCGGGCAACTTAGCCCAGCTACAGCTTGATCACTGTACGCTAGTCCCTTTTAGCCGCTCGCTGCCAGTAGCCGATAGCCTGGTGGTGGAAGCCAGCAACCCGCTGCTGCATCTGCGGCTTAACCACACGCTGACGGGGCCGATTCAAATTGCTGAGCCGATTGCCCAGTTGCAGTTGGTAACGTGTTTGGTAGACGGCGCTGATACCAAGGCGATCGCCGCTGCCAGTACCCCCCTGGCCATTCAAACCAGCACCTTGCTGGGCACCACCACCGGACGCAGCTTAGAAGCTAGCAACAGTTTGTTTACCCAGGTCGTTACGGTGCAGCGACGGCAGCAGGGCTGCGTGCGGTTTTCTTCTCTGCCGCTGGCTTCACAGGTGCCCCGTCGCTACCGCTGCCAGCCGACCCTGGCGCTAGCAGCACTTGCTAAAACGCTCAACTTACCTACTATCAGCGATCCGCTGCAACAAGCCCAAATCGAACGGCAGCTTTCGCCTCACTTCAGCTCAAAACGCTATGGCGATGCCGCCTACGGTCAGCTGAGTCAGCACTGCGCGATCGAACTTCGCCAAGGGGCTGACGATGAGGCCGAAATGGGCGTTTTTCATGACCTGTATCAGCCCCAACGAGAAACCAATTTACGGGTGCGGCTAGAGGAGTACCTGCGGTTTAGCTTAGAAGCCGGAATTTTTTATGTCACCTAGCGATTTATGCAACGGAGGCTCCCATGAAGGGTGATTTTAGCCGATATACCTTCAATCGCGAAAAGCACTACAGTGCCGTTTTAATGCAGCAGGGTCGGGTACAGGTCGATGCTGACTGGAATGAACAGCAGGCGATCGCGCGAACCCGTATCGAAACAGAAGCCGTTGATGTCATTGGTCGCTGTGGTGCCCCCAAGCACAATGCGGGATTTGAGATTCAGCCTGCCGGATCTGAGTTTGAAATTAGCGCAGGGCGTTTTTACGTGGAGGGTATTCTCTGCGAAAACGAAACCGCAGTGCTTTATAGCCAGCAGCCCGATCTGCCCAACCCGGTAGCGCTAGACACGTTGTTTACCAATACGCAGACGGGGCTGGTTTACTTAGACGTGTGGCAGCGTCATCTCACGGCGCTGGATGATCCCCAACTGCAAGAAGTGGCCTTAGGGGATCCTGACACCACCACCCGGCTGAAAACCGTCTGGCAGGTGAAAGTGTTACCGCTAACGGAATCAGCCAACACCGCTACCTGCGACGCCGAACTCAGCGAATGGCAAGCCTTGATTGCCCCTAGCAGCGGCACCCTCATGGCGCAAACCGCCGAGCCAGACGCCAGCGAAAATCCCTGCTTAATTCCGCCCAATGCGGGCTATTTGCGGCTGGAAAATCAGCTTTACCGGGTTGAGGTTCATCAAGGCAGCGAGACGGGCGGCGTTACCTTTAAGTGGTCGCGTGACAATGGCTCGATTGTCACGGCCATTAAGCGCATCGATGGGGCAGAAATTACCGTCGCCAATTTGGGTCGCGATCAGGCGTTGGGCTTTGCCAAAGGCCAGTGGGTAGAAATTAGCGACGATGCGCTAGCACTCAGCGGTCAGCCCGGTGAGCTGCTGCAAATTGAAGACTTTGTGCTCAGCGCCGATAGCGACCCCATCATTGTGCTAGCGACGGCACCGACGCCGCTGGCTTCTGGCGCTGGCTTCCCCGATGGCATTGACCGCGATCGCCATCCGCAGTTACGCCGCTGGGATCAAAAGGGCGTCAGCGCCACGGCAACGGGGGTGGCAGTAGCGGCTGGCTGGCTGAACCTAGAAGCGGGCATTCAGGTGCAGTTTTCCGGTGGTACTTACAAAACGGGGGACTACTGGCTGATTCCGGCTCGCACAGCCACAGGCCAGATTGAATGGCCGATGACGGCAGAACCGACGCCCGCGCCGCTGGCTCAACCTCCGCTGGGTATTGCTCATCACTACTGTCGTCTGGCGATCGCCCAATTTGTCCCCAGCAATACTCCCGCTGCTGCTGCTAGCTTCAGCCTGCTGCAAGTTTGCGACCATCGCTTTTGTCCGCTCACAGAGCTAGAACCTGGTGCGGCTTGCTGTACGGTGGTGGTTCAACCGGGAGAAAATATTCAAGCAGCGATCGACGCTTTACCCCCGGCAGGCGGTTGTGTTTGCCTCAAAACTGGCGTTCACCCCATCCGTCAGCCTATCCGTTTGGCTAAATCTAACGTTGTCCTCAAAGGGGAAAGCCCCGGCACGCGGGTTGTGCGCCGCAACGGCCTCAGTTTGTTGAGCATCTATCACCCCAAAAATCAGCTTCTTAGCCATATAAAAGTTGAGCAAATTAGCTTTGAAGCCGTTGGGCTGGAAGCTGAAGTCAGCAATCTGCTGGATTTAAGTTTGCTGGTAGTTGGCATTTGCCAGCATGTTCGGGTACAGCACTGTCGCTTTGAGGTGGCTGCTGCCGCCGACAACCGGGCTAACTCAACCCTCCCTATTGCCGCCGCCATCGGAATAGTGGTGGTCAACAGCAATCAGGTCACGCTGCTGGAAAATACGGTGCGGCTGACGATGATTGGCATTTGGGCAGAAGGCAGCACTGCCTGCGACTTTTCAGGCAATAAATTGATAGGGCCAATTTTGCCCATAACCGATCTGCTGGCGATTTCAGCGGGCTATAGCGGCATTTTGCTAAACCTGCTGCCGACTGAAAATCAGCAGGTCGGCAACGACTGTCGCCTCAGCCAAAACCATATTCAAGATTTTTTGATTGGCATTGTTGCCGGGGGGCGCAGCGATCGCTGTTTAATTTGCCACAACCAAATTCACCGTCAGGCCATTAATCAACTGCCGCTAGCAGACTTTAACAATCAATTTTTAGTAGGCAACGAACCTTATATTTACGGCATTGTCACCTTTGGTACGCATATTGCGATCGCCGACAACTTTTTAGAACTCAACAGCCCCTCCTATGGCGGCATCCGCGCTTTTGGATCCTTTACCCGCATTGAACACAACACGCTGCAATCAACCCTGACTAAAGACCTGCTGGCTAACAGTTCTCAGTTGCCAATTGCTATCTTTTTGGGGCAAATTACCGCCAACGACGAGCAACTGCCCGAACCCGACCTCAACTACAGCGTGGTTGAAAATAACCAGTTGATTGGCACCTTAACGGGCATCGGCATTGCCAACGCCGAAGGCGTCGAGGTGATCGCAAACCAGATCGGTATTTTTGAGAGCGTAGCCAGTCTTTCCGTCGGCGTTGCCTTAGCCAACAGCCGCAGCACTTTCGTCAGCGCCAACCAGATTCGAGGAGCCGATATCGGTATTTTTCTCGTCAGTACGCCGCCCCAAGCGGGTCTTTACAATCGCCTGAGCGAAAATCATCTCAGCGACGGCAGCTATGGCATTGGCGCTGTTTCAGAAACAGCTTTAGCCGTTTCTGGCAACCTGATTGAAAATATGAAACTGGCCGGATTCGCCGCGATTAATTTGATTGAAAGTGCCCGCCTCAGCCACAATCGCATTGCCAACTGCGGTTATCAGCCCCCTGCGGCTAACCTGAGCAACTTGGCGGCTTCAGCGCCGATTGGCGCGGGAATTTTTATTCTTTCGATTTTGGGTCATCTGACGATTGAGTCTTGTCAGGTAGCTAATACAGGCATTTCTCGACAGGGAGAAATTGCTGCCGAAAACACCCTTTTAGGCATTGCTGTGGGGTGGGTGCTGGCCTGCGAAATTACTCATAATCAGGTTTTTTACAGCGAGGTCAACAGTCTGGCAAAAATCAGTTTGGCACCCCTGCACCGTTCGCTGGTGGTGGCTGGCTGGTTCCAACCCGTCACCCTAGATATTCGCTATCCGCAACTGGGCAACGCTCTGATTACCCACAATCTTTTTCAGGGCTTAGGCTTTCCTCACCTAGTGGAACTGCGTCAATATCCCAACGCTCCCCAACTGGGCTTTGAGCAGGTTAATTTTAGTCATAACCAGTGTTTTCATTTACGAACTCAGCCCGATCAGCCCGTTGTTTTCGCCGGGATGGTCAATATCCCTCGCGAAAACGCCACCGTTTCAACCTGGGGTCGCCAACTGGTGGTCATGGCCAACCAAGTCAAAGCCGACAACCCTAGCTTTGCTTCTATGGATCTCTCCAATCCTGAACGGGTAACGTTGATGGGGAACCTCACCTCAGGCTCAATCTTTAACTTTGGGGGCGGGGTCACCCCGGCTAACCCCGGTGATTTTAATGTTTATTCTTAGCCCTATAGGAGTTGCGATGAAAGTCAACCGGATTGAAGACCTGCTCAGCGCTCATCAAACCTTTGCTCAGCAAATGCAGCAGCAAATGCAGCAGTTTAGTCAGCAAGGGGGAGCTAGCGTCGCTATCCCCGACAAAAAAGCTCAGCTCAAGCAGTATGAGCAGCAGCTTCGCACCGCTACGGAAGCCAAAGCCGCCACCGTACGCCGCTATGACGAGGATATTCGTCGCTACAGCGATGCGATCGCCCGCCTCAAGCAAGAAATTAAAACCGCAGCAGAGGTTAAACCCCAGCAGACTCGCAAAACCGAAGATTAGACTACAAAACGGTAGAAATTTCTTTGAGATAAGCCCTGGCGAACGGCTCATGCATGCCGAGAGAATATTGCTCGACGAGTCCCTGGCGACGAATCGAAATATTGTTGTCGCGGCGAACGACGACGGTAGAATCGTCGAAAACATCGCGAGCCAGCATGGTTTCGATTTCGGTGGGGTTGTCTAAAATGGCGAGATCGCTGCCGTAATAAAACATGCCCCGCTCTTCTAAGATGGCTTCTGGATATTCGGCAATGAGCAAGTTGACCTTAGGGTTGCGTAGCAGATTCTGGACGTTGGTGTTATAGCGCGGATGCAACCGTTTTTCAGCCCGGTTGATAAAAATACCGCTTTGACAAACCGCCCCAATTCGCCAGTTAGGGCGACGCAGCAAAATGTGGTCGATTACTTCTTGCAGTTCGCGCTTGCTAATGTGGTTGAAGGTAATAATGGGAATGCGCGAAGCCCGTCCTGAAGTAAAAAACGTTTCTAAAATAGGTGACGTTACATCGACCGGATCGCCAACGGCGGGGTTGAGGTGCATGTAGATGCCCGGTGCCGCATTCATTTCAATAATGCCGAATTCGCCCGCTTTCCAAGATTCTGCTAAGTCGTGAGCAATTACGTCAATGCCCAGACAGGTGAGCCGAAAATGCTGAGCCACATCTTGAGCTAAGACAATATTTTCTGGGTGAATGATGCGAGTGGCGTCAATGCTCAGTCCCCCGGCGGATAGGTTGGCTGCTTTGCGCAGATAAACCCGCTGACCTGCTTCTGGTACCGATTCAAACGTCAGCTTTTGCTGGCTAAGGTAAGCGGCCATCGCGTCGTCTGGCTGAATTTTGCCCAGGGGGGAGGTGGGCGTGTCGCGTCGAGCCGGACTGCGATTTTCGCGTTCAATCAAGGCTGCCAAAGTCGATTCCCCATCGCCTAGCACCGATGCTGGCTGACGTTCTAGCGCCGCCACAAAGCGGCCATTGACGCACAATAGCCGAAAGTCGCGACCGCTCAGACTGCGCTCGACAATAACGCGGGCAGTCTGGTTTTCAGCGATCGCCCCGACAGCTTCCGAGTAGGCTGCTTTCAGTTCAGACGGGGTGCGAATATCAGTCGTTACCCCTTGGCCTTTGTGACCGTCTACGGGTTTAACCACCACCGGGTAGCCAATTTCATCTGCTAGGGCGATCGCCTCTTTGAGCGAATAGGCTACATCTCCCCCCGGAACCGGAAAGCCCAATGTTTGCAAAAAGGCTTTGCATTCATCTTTTTGGGTGGTGAAATCAGAGTCTAAGTGGCTGTCTTGGTCAAAGGTAGTTGAAAACCCCCGCACTTGCTGTTCGCCATAGCCATATTGAATAAGCCGCTCATCCCAGAGATAGCTGGTGGGAATGCCTTTTTCATAAGCGGTGCGAATTAAAGCATAGTTAGTCGGCCCGCCATAAATAGATTTACGAAAGCTGTTTTGTAAACTTTCAATCCGCTCATCAATTGCAAAAGGTTGAGCCGCCGTTATGGCTTCTAGCCAGTCCCAAACTGTATAAATTACCGCGTGGGTGGTGTATTCGTGCAGCGATTCAACAGCAATGCGCTCGCACTGCGGCTGAGAAGTCACACTCCAGTGGCGAAAGTGCAACCCCATATCTAACTGGCTAACTTCGATCGCAGCTAGGGCAAACAACTGGGCATGAGTGGTGGGCTGAGCGTCGTTCAGCATCGGGTAGCGATCGCTGATAATGCCTAAATAATCTGCCAAAGGCAACGGTTCAGAGCGATCGGTTAAAGCAAAATCAAACACTAAAGCGCTTGTTTTTAAATAAGGGTTCGGCCCCCCGTAAAAACACAGGTTATAAAGGTCAAAAGCATCACCTCGTCTGGCGTTGATCAGAGGAAAAGAGACGTGAGTGCTAAGCGTCATAGGAAGTTTTCTAAGGCTTTTTAGATAGGCAATTACCTTAATTTAATCAGTTTCTAATAGCTTCTATCCCAGGTCAGGAATTTGCTGTTTTATCCCAAATTGGAGAGCAATCTTTTGCCGCGTTCAAACTGGCAAAAGCAGCGATCGCCAACGCCGCCCGAACGACCGCTGGCGACGGCGATGTTAACAAAGCTTAACCTTCTCTCAGATAAGATCTATCTTGTGGGTGTAATAACGGGGCTGAATGTCATGTTTTCATGAAAAAACAGTTAATCAACTCTTAACCCAGGAGGGGGCCATTTATGGCTGTAAGTAAAGCGCTCGGACAGTTGGTCATTATTGGCGGTGCTGAAGACAAGCGGGAAGACTGCGCCATTTTGCGGGAGTTTGTGCGACGAGCCGGGGGCACACAAGCCAACCTGGTGGTGATGACCGTAGCCACAGGGCTACCGCGAGAAGTGGGAGCCGACTATCAAGACATCTTTGAACGCTTGGGCGTCGAGCAAATTCATATTCTCGATACCGCCGAGCGGGAAGACGCTGAAGCTGAATCAGCGATCGCCCTGATTGATGCCGCCACTGGGGTTTTCTTTACCGGGGGAGATCAAGCCCGCATTACTGAACTGCTCAAAGACACCCCCCTAGAGCAAAAACTGCACCAGCGCTATGAAGCCGGAGCCGTTATTGGCGGAACCAGCGCGGGTGCGGCGATGATGCCCGACATGATGATTTTAGAAGGCGAAGCCGAAACTAACCCACGGGTCGAAGTGGTGACGATGGATCGGGGCATGGGCTTTTTACCCGGTGTGGTCATTGACCAACACTTTGCCGAACGGGGGCGTTTGGGGCGGCTTTTATCGGCGATCGCTCAGCAACCTGTCGTGTTGGGGTTTGGCATTGACGAAGACACCGCGATCGCCGTCAAAGGCAACGAGCTAGAAGTTTTAGGATCAGGGTCGGTAACGGTGGTAGATGTCGCCAACCTGTCTCACGACAACCTCAGCCAGACGCTACGCGATGAACCTTTAGCCCTCTGCGACGTCAAGCTGCACATTTTGCCCGCTGGCTATCGTTTTGACCTCGATACTCGACGGCCTCTCACCTCAGCCGAACGCCCCATTGAGCAGACGCCTGTTGCCGCTCCCCAGCCTTTGCTCAAAACTGCGATCGCCTCTTAAGCCAACAAAGAGCCACTAGCCTTCAACCGGGGGCTGAGCGCTTATCGCCGTCGCCAAATCGGGTCGTCCAGCTTCAACCAAAGCCCGATCGCGAATGCGGCAAGAATCGCACAGGCCACAAGGCGTCTCACCCCCCTGGTAGCACGACCACGTCGCCTCAATCGGCACACCCAAGCGCAACGCCCGCCGCACAATGTCTGCTTTTGAGTCGTTCACCAAAGGAGCCACTAGCTGCGGCGCTTTGCCCGCCAACCCCACTTTAGAAGAGAGGTTCGCTAGCTGTTGAAAGGCGGCTAAATATTCGGGGCGACAGTCTGGATAACCTGAATAATCGACTGCATTAATGCCGAGGTAAACCGCCTCGGCATTTTTGGCTTCAGCCAGAGACAGGGCAATGGCAATAAACACGGTGTTGCGCCCCGGCACATAGGTTGAGGGAATAGTTTCTGGCTGTAGGCCAGACTGAGGCAGATCGACGTCTAGATCTGTGAGCGAAGAGCCGCCCCACTGAGCTAGGTCAACGCTGAGCGTATAGTGTGCTTGAAGGCCCAGATGGGCAGCGATCGCTTCTGCCGCTTGCAATTCTCGCTGGTGGCGCTGTCCGTAACGAAAAGAAAGGGCGATCGCTTCATACCCTTCTGCGATCGCCTGGGCTGCCGCCGTTGCCGAGTCTAGGCCACCGGAGAGCAGCACAATCGCTTTAGGCTTTGTCATAACCAGAAGTGAGGTGATGTCCAACCTACACCATAAGCCGGATTGCGCCGATTAGGGCAGGGGTTGTTTTGTTTCTAGCCAGCTTTGGCAGCACCGTTGGCAACGAGGTTTAATAGCTATCGCTCCTCAAGTTGACACGCTTCAATGGCTGCAAGCCGCTGCCAGAAAAGCCTTCACTCTGACTTCTGGCCTCAGCTTGCTTTGATCTATACATGGCGCTGCGCCACACACATCAGCGATAGAGCTGCTTCTGGCAAATGAGGATTGATCCCCGATAGACGCTGCCCCAGGCGATAACGCCAGTGGGGCGGATCGCCCATTTGACCTGCTAACACCTCAGCCCCCAACGTTTGGTTATGGGGGTAAAGATTGAGATTAAAGCCACGGGGCAAAAGCGTCTTCATAAATAGCTCAGCCGTGACACCGTCGCCGGGGTGATGATGAATTTCGGTGGCCAGGGCGTAGGTGCGCTCTTGGCTGGGCATGTCTAGACTCGGCAGGCAATAGCGATAAATCAAATGCCGCAAGCGATAAAATACCATGCCCAAGCCTTTGTAGTTCCAGGCATTCTGCTGAGGATCATGATCAACAATCAGCAATCCTCCCGGTCGCACTAGGCGAGCCGCTTCGCGCAAAACCTGCGCCATCTCTTTGCAGTGATGCAGCGTCGCGTTTAGCGCCACAATATCGGCAAACTCAGACTTTAGCGGCAAATCGTGGGCATCTGCTAGCAGCGGCGTATAGCCCAAAGCTTGAGCCATCTTTAAAGAGGCGGGGGCAACATCTACGCCAATTAAAATTTGAGGATGCCCGCCGATGGTGGCGTAGAGGTTGCCGGGGCCGCAGCCAATATCAACCACAATCTTATGATCCCAACTCCCAGTTGCCGCTAGCCAGCGCGCTTTAAAGGATTCAGAACGGTGACAAGCTTCGAAGTAATTTTTGGCCCAGGCGGGCGTGTTGAAAAAGTAGCGGTTAGCTTCTAGTTCAGGCGTAAGCTGGCGAAGGTTGTCTGCCGGAATGTCTGTAGAAAAGTCTACTTGGTGATTGCGCTTTAAAAAGGGTAGAAGCGAAACCTGGGTAGTATTCATTAGCCTAAAGTCTCCAGGGAAGCGTGAAGGACGAGAGGGCAGTCGTTAGGGTTCGCTGACGTTGGCAGATGACGACTGAGTAGAAATGGACTGATTCATAAAGATGCTGAGGGCATCCACCTGCAACTGACGCTGATAGGTGTTTTGAAAAGCCACAATTTCACTGCGATCGCCCGCCGCCACATCGTCAGCAATGATAGTGCATGGGACAAAGCCGCTATCAGCTTTGTTTGCAGAAGCATTGTCTACCTCGACATGCTCAATTCGCAACGTGGGCTTGGCGTGATTGCCCAGCATGACCCAGAGGGGATATTCCCAAGCATCGCCTGAAAGCTTCAAACCAATTTCTGAACAGGCTTGGGTGCGAATAAACGCAGCCGATTCTAGATAGGCGGTTTGGAGATCTGGCTTGCTCAAAAAATACTGCTCGGTACGGCTGCGATTAAAAATATTTTGCGCCTGCCCCGTTTCAATAATCTGGCTATTGACAAACAAAGGCCGATTTTCGCTAAAGCCCACCCAGATTAAAGAAGCGCCTAGTAAAATCGCTGCGATCGCATTGACCAGCCGCCGACTGATCATCTGTGCCAGCACCACCCCCATAAAAGGTGTCGCTAAAACAAACACAGGCAGATGCAAACGGCTACGCCACGGCGACCAGATAATCAAACCGCAAAACATCAAAAACCCAACCACCACCGCCAACCAGTAAGCCGCCAAAAAATCGCGCTGGCGCTGGCGTAATTGTTTAACCGTGACCCAGAAGACAACCGTTGCCCCCACAAACAACAGCACATGCAGAGGATTGCCCGCCAGGTCTTCGTGGTTAATTAGGCTGTGAATATCAAAGCGCTGACCGGGGGGTGAGGTGAGGCGAGGATCGCTGGCATCTAAACCGATGAGGGTGTGCAAGCCTTCTACCAGCCGAATGGTGATCAGGTTAATCGAGCGCACCGGGGTGCCAAAGTGTAGCGCTAAGTTGCGAATAACGTTAGAGAGCAACACTCTAGGGCCGTGGCTGTCTAACCCTTGTCCAGACTCACCCAGCACCGAGCCAAACACCTGCCAGTTGCGGCTGTAGTGCCCCACATTTAATACCAGAGCGATCGCCCCAAAGGTGGCTAACGGTTGCCACAGATGCCACCGCAGGCGGCGAAACCCTGAAAATACCAGCCACAAACAAAACGGAAAGGCATAGAGATAGGCCGTCCCCTTAGACAAAAGCGCCAGCCCCAAACTCACCCCAGCTACCGCCATCCAGGGCTGGGTAAATTTGCTCTGGATGGCTTGCAAGACGCAAAAGGCCAAGCAAACCAGCCACAGACCCACAACGTGATCGCTTTGCGTCGTTGATCCTTGCAAAATCCCCATAGGAATCGTGGCGCAGATGACAACGCTGAGCACCTGCCCCCGCAGATTGGCACCTAGCTGTTGGGCAATCAAAGAAACCCCCACTAGGCTAGCTACCCAGCTCAGCCATTGAACTGAGTTGGCAAAATAGTCACCGCCGCTGAGAATTTGTAGTTGAGCGATCGCAAAACTTGACCACGGCCCCGGATAAAGCTGACGAATAATGCCTGTTGGATAATGGTCAACGCTGCGATTTTGAATCCAATGTACGACCCGCCCCAGGTGGTAGGTCATAGAGTCCCAGTTGTTGGGCGCAGCAAACAAGGCAATAAAGCCAACCACCGCCACAATGACGATCACCCCTACCAGCATCAGCTTTAAGCTCAGCGGTATCTGGCTGCTAGGTAAAGGGGGCATTCTCAGAGCCAGCGGACGCTGACGCAGCATCACGGCAATTAGCCCACCGTCAATGAGCAACCATAGCGGCAATAAACCCACCAGGCTGAGTCCGTGAAATAGGCTAACAACTTCAGTGGTAACCGTGATCAAAACCCCCCAGCTTAGGGCTGCTAGCAAAACGGCGCGTCGCCAATCTTGAAGCCGCTGCTGCCAAAAGGGGATGAGCAAGACGAGAGCCAGAAAAGGCAAAATAACAGGCATTCCCAATTTCCTCTAAACGTCAGCCGGGGTTAGTAAAAGGCGTTGAAAAATGACGTTGGCAAACTCGTAGGCTGAATGTTGAGCCGCGAAAGCCTGCATTTGGTGGCGATCGCCAAACGTCTCTAACGGTTGATTCAGCAACTGGTGCAGACCATCGGCTAGAGCAAACGGCTGAGTTGAATCTACCGCCAAGCCAAGCTGATAGCGATTCACCAACTCTCCCATCAGGCCGTAGTTTGAACTCAAGACAGGCTTACCTGCCGCCGCCGCCTGGAGCAAAATCCCACTCATGCCCACATGCCGCTGATAAGGAGCCATCACCAAGTCAGCCAGTTGAAAATAAGCCGCCACGTCTGCTTCCGGCACAAAGGCATAGCGTCGCACGATTTGAATCGGCTTTTGCGCGGTCAGTTCTGCAATACGCGCTTCTAGCGATTGCTCCAGGTTAGATTCACCCACTAGCAACAGGCATAGTTGCTGGCAGTCTTCCTGGCTGAGCTGAGCGATCGCCTCTAGTAGCTGCGGCACCCCTTTACGCTGGGTTAATGCCCCAAAAATTAACGCTACGGTTCGGTTGGCGGCAATCTGCAATTCTGCCCGGAGTTGTTGCACCCGACTGGTGGCGGCGGGTGCTAATGCCACTGGATCGGGTAAATGCACCGCTTCGGCTCGTTTAAGCAGGCGATTGAGATGAGGGACGGCAAAGGGGTCGAGCGAAAACAGGGTGTGCAGCCGCGATCGCTGGCCGACCAGCTTGATTAGCCCTTGCTCCCACCATCGCTGCCAGCGGCCAGTGTCATTAACGGATGCCTGGGTAAAGGTGCCGTAATGAAAGGTGGGTCTAAAGTAAATGCCCGATAGCGGACACGGCAGCGGTTGACTCAGTGCTAGGGGGCGCAAACACGTATCTAAATAAAGGGCTAGGCAATGTTTGGCCTGGAGAGCGTGGGCGTATTGGCACAGTAATTGCCACTCGCGAAAGGTTCGCTGCAGCCGCTGTCGCGCTGTTCGGCGCTGCCCCAGATGGTTTTCTTCGGCCAAAGTGATAGCCTGAAACTGCACCCGCTCAGGCGCTAAGCGCTGGGCAATTTCGACTACTTCGCTATGTTCTGTTAGAAAACGGGGCGATACCACAATTACCAAATGCCCAGGCACCGACTCAGCAATAAAGTATTGAATTAAGTGTTGAATATAGGCTGGATGATGCCCCCGCACTGACAGATCAAATAACATCCAGGGGCGATCGCCAGCGGTTGATAGATTCACTGACAACGGCGATTGGGCTGTTTCAATAGCTGAATTTCGGGTAATTGTTTGGGCGCTCCTATCAGATACACTACTCATTTTCTGCCTACCATCGTGATGCTTCTAAAGAAAACGGGAGAATTTGCTAGCCGTCGCCGCCACTTAAAGGGCAATTTTTCTAGCATGAACTCACTTAGCTGAAAAAAACTGAGCAGGACGGGCGTCAGCGGCAGCCGCAAAATGTGAGATTGCTGATAGATTTTGTCAAGGCTCATTTGCGCGAATCCAGCCTGTTGAAAAAGCCTATATAGTTCACTTACTGTGTATTCTTTTAAATGGAATCCGGTAGCCACTTGGTCAAAATACTTAGAAATATCATGAGGCCCGCAAAGCCGATTCGGCGTCACACAAACATAAACGCCCCCTGGCTTAAGCGCTTGATAAATCGCTTGCAACTGCTCTATCGCATCATCTGGGTGCAGATGCTCCATTAGCTGATGGCTGTAAGCGACATCCACACTGGCGTTTGGGACAGGAATAGTAACGCCGTTAGAAATAATGAGTTCTACGTTGGCGGGCCACGTCAAAGACTGAGTCAGCGCGGCTGACACATCGACGGCATAGACTTTTTCTACGGTTTCAGCAATTTTTGCAGTCAAATGGCCGCGACCACAGCCAATCTCTAAAAAAGTTGATTCAGGTTGTAAAAAGCGGCTCAAAAACTTGGCTCTCTGATTAATTAAATAATCAGTACGCTGGCTAGCTAACCGACTTAGCTGGGTGTGGTGCGAAATTTCTTGAAACAGCTCATCGTAAAGTTTGGGGTAGAGCTGCTGATTCAGGCGTTCTTCCCGGCTTGAAGACTTCAATCGATGGGCCAGCGATTTCTCCAGCAAATAATGGGCTTCAAGTTGAGCAAAACTTCTATCTGTCAATTGAGCCTCTACTTTAGAATCAGTTAAATTCATCAGTTTTAATGCTCGCTTAGGCATTTATCAACTAGCCCCGCCCAAAAATAATCAATATTGTTTATTTAACTCAATCAGTAGTTCTCAAAAATAGCTTTGACGCTAAAATTTAAGGTAAGAACTGAAAGGCTTGAGCAAAACAGCCAGCGAATTATTGAGCAAAAATAAAGCCAAAAATCACCTGATCTCTGTAATAATACGATGCTTTTTAGACAAATCTGCTTGTAGGCAAAAAGGTCTTTATTGAAATTTCAAATGGCTCAAAACTCTGTAGGATTTTAATAAAATCTCGAAAAACTTCATCAAAGCTCTACATTACCTTCAGGGAATCTGAGGAGAGAAAGGCTATTCTCGGAACTGAAACCTTACCTAAAGCTAAGCGTCTATACGGGATGCTTTCAGGTCAATAGCTGGCCTTTGCTAAGGCTGAGTCGGCACAGACATCAGTACAGCTTGGCTAGGACATCTATCGCTAACGGCAAACGACTGCGGGCAAAAGGAAGGGCTTTCTGTCAGCGACTTGCAGCCGTCGAAGTGTCTCACACTTAACAGCTATGGCTTGGCTAGACATATCGCAAGCGGATTAGAGTTTTCTCAACGGGGTTGCTAGGCTGTTGGCTGCAACCTGCCAGCCAAAAACCAGACGATTAATTTGGATCGATCGCCATAAACAAAATCTTTCATCAGGAGAAAGTTTCTATGCCAGAAAGCAAGAATCGGATAGCCCTGTTTTTGACTTATCTGGGCGGCGGTGGGGCTGAGCGAGTGATGCTAAATTTGGCCGAGGGCTTTGTTTCCCAGGGCTGGCAGGTTGATTTGGTGCTGGCTAGAGCTTGGGGGCCTCATCTTTGGAAGGTACCTGCTGCGGTGCGCGTGGTGAACTTAGGGAGTTCTCGACCGCTGCTGAGCTTGCCTAAACTGGTTCAGTATTTACAGCAAACGCAGCCGCAGGCGTTGCTTTCGGCCATGCACTACGCCAATGAAATTGCCATTTTGGCTAAGCGACTAGCAGGCGTTTCCACTCAAGTGATTGTTACCGAGCACAATACCCTGTCGCGTTCTATTCATCAGGTAAAAGGTCTGAAGCGCCGCCTCATTCCGCTGGGGATCAAATATTTGTATCCGCTAGCGGACAACGTGGTCACGGTTTCTCAAGGGGCGCGCGACGATCTGCAACAGTGGATGCAAACAGCTCAACCTCAAGTTGAGACGATTTACAACCCGGTGATTACTCCCAGTCTTTATGAAAAAGCGGCGATCGCGGTTGATCATCCCTGGTTTCAAGCGGGAGAACCCCCTGTGATTTTAGGTGTGGGCAAGCTAGAGCCACAAAAAGATTTTGCCACGCTGATTCGGGCGTTTGCCCAGGTGCGATCGCAGTTGCCCTGCCGACTAGCCATTTTAGGCTGGGGGCCTGAGCAAGAAAGTTTAGAAGCGCTAGCCGCCGAGTTAGGGGTGGCTGAGTCAGTAGCATTGCTGGGTTATATGGATAACCCGTATGCCTATATGAGTCGTGCCAGTCTCTTCACCCTCTCGTCTGCTTGGGAAGGCTTACCGACTGTTTTGATTGAAGCTATGGCTTTAGGGGTTCCTGTTGTTTCGACAGATTGCAAAAGCGGGCCTCAAGAGATTCTAGCCCAGGGGCAATATGGGGCGTTAGCACCTGTGGGAGACTTTGAAGCGATCGCCCAGGCAATGCTAACGACTTTGCAGCAAGC
>NZ_JBQLZL010000036.1:0-77196 GCF_052168255.1 Almyronema sp.
AGGTTTGAGCGAACAACAAACATGGGTTAACCACTCGCGGTCAAACCTACCCCTTTTGGCTAAAGCCGATTTGCTGCTAGCGCTACGCCGAAACATCCAGTGGCAATTCATCGTGCGGATGACCCTGGTGTACGGTTTTCACCCACTTCAGGCGTTTAGGTCGCACAGAAATGCGGACACTTGTGCTGGCAATGACAGGCAACCAGTGCAGCATGTACACTGTGCCGCGCAAGCTGCGGATGAAGCTCATCAGCACTGAGGCTTTTTGAATGCGGCGCATGCCAACAAACATGCCGATCATTGAAAGCATCACGGCTAAGCTGGTCAACGGCCCAAAAATAGGCAGACGATGCCTGAGCGCGGCTACCACCCAATCGGCGGGTGTCACCACGGGCAGCATATACTGCATCACCCAAAAAGCCAGCATATCCAGCGTTTTTTCAACGCCCATGCGGTTTTGGCCAATCAGTCGCCAGTAGTCGAGGTAGCGCTGATAGCCCCCCTCCGCCCAACGGTTACGCTGGTGCCAAAGGGCGCTTGCCTGGGTCACCCCCTCCTCTTGCACGGCTGGAAAGGGCAGAAAGTCAATTTCCCAACCGCTGAGGTGCAACCGCACGGTTAGATCTAAGTCGTCTGTAATGGTTTCTTCGTTCCAACCGCCGCAAGTCTCTAAAGCGGTGCGCCGCACAAACTGACCGTTGCCGCGCAGTTCACCAATGCCCCCTAGGGCAATTCGCTGCTGCTGAAAATAGCTGTCTAAGGCCATCTCGACCTGCTGGCAGCGTGTCCAAAAGTTGGTACCGCTATTGGCGATCGCCTTGCGTACCTGTACCGCGCCGACTGACTGAGCGTACAGAAAAATGGGGACTGTCCGCCGAATCAAATCTGGGGAAACCTGGGCATCCGCGTCAAAAACAGCGACTAAGTCGCCATTGGTTTGCGGCCAGACTAAATTAAGCGCCCCCGACTTACCACCTTTAGCCTCCGATCCCCGATGTACTACATGGAGTTGTTGGTATTGCTGCACCAAGCGATCTAGTACAGCGCCTGTGCCGTCACTGCTGTTATCGTTGATAATCCAAAGGTCATAGCGATCGCGGGGATAATCTAACCGCAACAGCGACTTTACCAAACTCTCAATTACAGCCTCCTCATTTTTAGCGGCTACCAGCAGCGAAACATACGGCCACTGCTCTGCCGTCTCTTCGCCAGCCGCCTTCAGGTCATAGCCTATTAACGCTGGCGGCGTGGGCCGCGGGCGGGCAAAAAGCACCCGCAGCACATGGACTCCCATCAGCGCCGTCACAAAGAGCACCACGGTATGGCCCCAACGGGAAAGGTGCAGAGCCAATGTCCCTCCCCAAAGGGCAATTAGGGTAATGGCAGCCTTTTGGCGACGCCCAGCATAGCCAGGGTAGAATACATCGCCTTCAGAATCTTCAATCCCAATCATTAGCGAATTAATCAGTTTAGACATTTACTAGCTTGCTTGCCATCAACAAGAACGCGTTTGAACCGAAAACACCTCAAACAGTCGTCATTACTTAAGGAGCCACTGCGATCGCCGCTGGCGGTTGTTGCTTGAGCCTCCTCACAACTGGCCTGATTCCGACTCAGTAGGAAAACCGAACTCGCTGTCGTGATTGAATTTGCTGTGAAGTCGGGAATCCTAACCAGGAAATCAATCGCAAAACTTTCTTGTGCTACTTTAACAATCTCTCAACTCTTCTTAATAATCCTATGGCTTTATGTCATTTCATCCTTGTCGATTTACGACAAGTATCAATAAACTGACCTTGAGGTTGTTGCAGAGTTAACGAGCCGAAGTAAGTCTGCGGTCAACGATGAGCCATTCTGTTTGCCCAGGCTCTAGAGCTGAGTAATCTGAGAAAGCGCTATTTGAGAACGGTAGGGAACGTTATAGCCAATGTCTATCTCAATCGACGAAATCAAACCCGCCAGTAAGCAAGATATCAGCGTCTACATGCCTTACTATCAGGGCACGAAACGCCAAGTCTTGCCCTATGCCATCACCCTATACAAGCAAGGCAACTTAGAAGGCGAACGCATGATTGAAGGTGGCAACAGCGTGCCGTTCATTGCCACCTGGAACGTTTCGATGCTGCCTGCTGACTTGACCCATTGCCGCATGCAGTTCGATGGCGACGCCGATTTGAGCTACGAAGTCACCATGGCGACTTTTGAATTTGTCGATTTTTTAATTGACGTTTTTTATGCTATTCGGCGTAAGCGGCCAGCCGATTTTGCCAAACCCTTCTATCGCAAATTGCTGCGCCTCGACGATTAGCTGGTCTGAAGAGCCGTCAAAAAAACTAAACCATCCGTCGGCTGGTCTGTTGAGCCGAAGCGATTGGCTGGCAGGCAAAGCGCAGCAGTGCCAGAAACAAGCCTGGTTGTTTTAGAATCCTCACCGCTGTTGTCAATTTTATGAGAGCAGGTGTGTTA
This sequence comes from Almyronema sp., assembly GCF_052168255.1. NCBI lineage: Bacteria > Bacillati > Cyanobacteriota > Cyanophyceae > Nodosilineales > Nodosilineaceae > Almyronema > Almyronema sp. The sequence continues at coordinate 2,467 of NZ_JBQLZL010000036.1, forward strand.
TCACACCAATAGATTTGACTGACCTAACGCGACTCTAAGACAAAGACAATGTCAGAATGGAGTCCGTAGGTGCAACCCAAGCGGATTATTTGAGAGGAGTATCGGCGTGCCCAAGCAAGCTCGGCATTTACTAGTTGGTTCGACTGAATCGTACAGTGGCAAATCGGCCATTATTCTGGGGTTAGCATTTCAGCTCCAAGCAAGGGGAATTGAAATTGCTTATGGAAAGCCCCTCGGTACCTGCCCCAGCGAACATCTCGACGATCAGCTAGATGAAGATGTCCGCTTTATTACCCAAGCCCTTGAGCTACCAGCCGATCGAGTCCGCTCAACCTTGCTGATGTTAGACAAAGCGACGATTCAAGAACGGCTATCGGAGTATCAACAGTTTGACAGCCATGCTAATTTAGCCGCCTACCGTCAGGCGGGTGGTGAAGATTTGCTCTTGGTGGAAGGCCCTGGCAACCTGGAAGAGGGAATTTTATTTAACCTGGCTTTGCCTCAACTGGCCGAAGCGGTTGAAGCGTCTGTGCTAATCGTCACTCGCTTTCACCCCGCTCGTATTGTCGATAGCTTACTGTCAGTGAAGCAGCGCTTAGGCGATCGCCTCTTGGGTGTTTTGATTAACGACGCTCCGGCTGATCAGATCCAGCATATTAAAGCCGACCTTAAACCATTTTTAGAGCAGCAAGGTATTGCCGTCCTGGGAATTATGCCAAGAACGGCTCTAATGCGTAGCATCAGTGTGGAAGAACTGGTGCATCGGCTGGGGGCAGAAGTGCTGTGCTGTCAGAATCGCCTCGACTTGATGGTTGAGAGCCTGACTATTGGCGCTATGAATGTCAGTTCGGCGCTGAAATACTTCCGCAAAGCCGTCAATATGGCGGTGGTCACCGGGGGCGATCGCACCGATATCCAACTAGCTGCCCTCGAAACCTCAACCCAGTGTTTAATTTTAACCGGGCATCTGCCCCCTGCTACCCAGGTGCTCAGTCGAGCTACGGATCTCGAAATTCCAATTCTGTCGGTTGATCTCGACACCTTAACCACGGTAGAAATTATTGACCAAACCTTCGGCCAGGTACGTTTCCACGAGCCAGTCAAGGTAGAATGCATGCGACATTTAATGGAGCAGCACTTTGACTTCGATCGCCTGATCTCAGCGCTCAATTTGCAACCCGCTACAACAGCTTCTTGAGGGAGTGCGCTTTAGTTCCATGCATTCTGATACAATGAGCCAGTTCCTTAACATTCTGTAGCGCCCTTGAGTCAGTCTATCGAAGCTCCTACCGAGACTCCGAAAGTTGACCTGTTTTTACAAGAGTTAGCGGTCATCCAGGAATCGGGTTCTAAACGGATTGCTATTTTGGGTTCTCGTCACGTTCCTATTACCCACCAGCGCCTCATCGAGCTAATGAGCTACGCGCTGGTATTGGGGGGGAACCGCATTTTGACCTCTGGTGCCACAGGTACCAACTCTGCCGTCATTCGAGGAGCCACGAAAGCGGATCCTAACTTGCTGACCGTCATTTTGCCGCAGAGCTTATCTAAGCAACCCAGAGAATCTCGCGATCAGCTCGAACAGGTCATGCATTTGGTAGAAAATCCGGAAAACGACTCGCTTTCCTTAGCAGAAGCCAGTTCGTTGTGTAATCAAGAAATTATTTCTCGCTGCCAGCAGCTCATTTGCTTTGCTTTTCATGATAGCCATACGCTGCTGCAAACCTGTAATGATGCCGAAGATCAGCGCAAGCTAGTGACGTTGTTTTATTTTGATTAGTGGCATGTGAGGCTTCTTGTGTTACCTATGCCAGCGACCTTACTGGTCTGCATCGCGATCGGGGCTACTTTAATTTACCTACCCTTTTTGTGTGTTGGGGTGGAGCGCTTTCGGTTGGGATACGACATGTCAGCTCCACGTACCCTATTCGACAAGCTACCGCCCTATGCCCAGCGAGCCAACTGGGCGCATCAAAATTCGTTTGAATCATTTGCCCTATTTGCTCCGGCTGCACTTATGGCCTATATAACGGGGCAGACTTCAGCCTTAGCGCTAGGAGCGGCGATCGCCTATTTGGTGGCTCGTTTTTTCTATTCTATTTTTTACATTCTTGATATTCCCCTGCTGCGATCGCTGACCTTTGCAGTGGGTAGCTTGAGCAGTTTTGCTCTATTTGTGATTAGCTGCCGTTCTGTCTTACTGTAGGGAACAGTTGACGCTACTAAAGGCTTGATAAAAATTGCAATGGCTTCATCTTATTCCTTTGATGTGGTTAGCGACTTTGATCGGCAAGAATTGGTCAACGCGCTTGACCAAACCCGACGAGAAGTTATTAGCCGCTACGACTTGAAAAATACCAAAACCAGCATTGATTTGGGCGATGACGTGATTACGATCGAAACTGACAGCGAAATGACGCTGCAAGCTATTCACGTTGTTTTGCAAACCAAAGCGGCCAAGCGGCAGCTTTCACAGAAAATTTTTGACTTTGGCAAGGTTGACTCTGCTAGCGGTAATCGCGTTCGCCAGGAGATCAAGCTACAAAAAGGGATTAGCCAAGAAAGTGCTAAGAAACTGACTAAGCTCATTCGAGACAACCTTAAAAAAGTGCAGGCTTCGATTCAGGGGGATGCTGTTCGCATTTCGGGCAAGTCTAAAGATGATTTGCAAGAGGCTATTCAGCTTATCAAGCAAGAAGACTGGCCGATGGCTTTGCAGTTTACCAATTACCGCTAAGCTGTTTGCTCATCCAAATGGATTGGGGGCTAAAACCCAGCTTTTCATAAAGCTTCAGTCCCGCTTGGTTTTGACAAAAAACCTGCAAGTCAATCTGCCGATCGCCCCTATCCGTTGCCCAAGCGATCGCTTGCTGCATCAGGGCTGTACCCAAACCGCGACGGCGGTGCTGGGGATCTACATAAAGCAACAGAATGTAGGCATGGCGATCGCCGCTGATCTGCTCAATTGCATTACCCAACCACAAACAACCCACGGGGGATTGCTCAGAAGCAGGCGGTGATGGGCTGGTCAGTTTCACCCACCAGAGCGGTGTGTCGGCTGAAAAATGCTGCTCTACCGTTTGGCTCAAGTGGGCAAAAGCTTGGGCATTTTCCAACTCTTGATAGCTACGCTGGAGAAACTGCACCAGCAACGCCCGATCGCGCCCGGAGCCTGTGTAAAGTTCGTAACCAGGAACTGCAAACATGTTTGCTGCCGCTTCAGAGCGGAAGTCCCCTTTTCAAGGGGGATTTAAGGGAAATCTAAACCGTTTTGCTACGCAGCAGATATCTTTTCAAACATCCTCTTAGCGGGCTAGACCGGGTTAGCCTGACCGTGAAGCAGAACGGAAATTTGTGGCGGTAACGCCGATTCAGCCAGGTCAGGCTGGGGGGCAGCGCTTTGCAAGTCTTCGGTAGGGGCGGGAGCCATCATATCGTTTGGCAGCACGATGCGAGCGCTAACGGCGACTAGCGCAATCAGAAACACCACCACAATCAAAAAAGGAGCCACATAGGAGCGAAAGAAAGCCATTTAGGGTAAAGCTGATTGTCAAGTTTTATAAATGCTGCTTTTATTTTACTGCTCATCGAAGGCATCTTGGCGATCGCTTAACCCTGGACGCGGCACTGGGGCAACAGGATAACGTTTACTCAAGCGCTGTAGCCAAACAGCCCCTAAAACGGCAACGACGAGCGCCAACCAACCTGTCAAAGATTGCAACAGCAAAAAGCCCCCTACCGCAAACATGGCACCAAACAGCAACAGCAAAGCAGCTACCACTCGCTGAAGATCAATCCTGAGATCTTGCGCCGGACTCAAACCAGTGCGGATTCGCTGTCGGTGCCATCCAGGGCCACCCGGTCGAACTTTGCTGTAAAAGCGATCGAGGGTTTCGCTAGCCTCTGGTGGTGTCATCAGCATGACGGCTACCCAAATGACCGTGGTAATGGCGGCGGTAACCAGCAGCCGTAAGCCAAAGTCTTCAATCATGAAGAGGGGAATAACGCTGGTAAACAAACCAATGAAAAAACCAGCCAGCATAGAGGCCAGTTCAGCCGCTGCGTTAATGCGCCACCAAAACCAACGCAGAATTAAAACCAACCCTGGGCCTGTGCCTATGGCAATCACCAGGCGAAAGACAGTCGTAATATTTTGAAAATAAAAAGCTGCGATCGCGCCCAAAATGGTCACGATAATTGAGGCTATTTGTCCGGCCAACACCAGCTCGGCTTGACTGGCTCCAGGCCGGATAAAGCGTCCGTAAAGATCGTTGGTGAGGTAAGAAGCGCCCCAGTTAATCAGCGTTGACACCGTACTCATAAAGGCGGCTATCAGCGAGGCTACAACAATGCCGAGCAAAACAGGGGGCAAAAAGTCGAGCATCAGCTTGGGGTAGCCCAACTCTCGATCGGCAAGATCCGGGTATAGCACCATTGCCGCCAGCGCTACCACAATCCAAGGCCAGGTACGTACGACATAGTGCAAAATGTTGAAAAACCAGGCGGCTTTTTCAGCTTCAGCTTCGGTTTTGGCGGCGGCCAACCGCTGGATGAACTCGCCGCCCCCATCACTGCGCCGAAAGGCCCACCACTGCAAAAAGACATAAGCCAGAAAGGTGCTGGCGGTAATACCAGCCGCTTCGCCCCACTGCAGCCCTTGGCTACTCCAGGTTACGGGTACCAGCGTTAGGACATCTTGCTCGGTGAGGCTTTGAACCTGGCTGACCAAGTTGCTCATGCCGCCTACCGAAACAACCGCTGCGATCGCTACTACAATCGCCCCAAACAACCCTAAAAAAAACTGAAAAAAGTCGGTGGCTACCACGCCCCATAGTCCTGAAAATCCGGCATAGATCAAGACCAACAGGCTAATGCCAATGACGCTCCACAGCTTTAGCCCCTCGCCCGGATCAACCCCTAGACTTTGCCACAACTGTAGCGCCTCTATCACTTTGACCATTGCCAGCATGGCGTAGCCAATGCCAATACAGTTGATGGGCACAGCAAACAAAAAAGCTTTGGTGCCGCGCAAAATGGCTGCTGTTCTACCGCCGTAGCGCAGTTCCGTTAGTTCAGCATCGGTGATAATTTCAGAGCGTCGCCAGAGTCGCGCAAAGATATAGATCATCACCACATGGGCAATGCCAAAGCTCCACCACTCCCAATTGCCAGCAATCCCCCGGCTACCGACGACCCCAGCAATATAAAGGGGGGTATCAATCGAAAAGGTGGTCGCCGCCATGCTGGTGCCTGCTAACCACCAAGGCAGCGATCGCCCAGAGACAAAAAAGTCCACCAAACTGCCGGATGCCTTGCGGGCGAGCAACAGACCCAAGCCCAGGGTTAAGATCAAGTAGGCTAAAACAATCAGCCAGTCGATTAGTTGCATGGATGGCTAGAGAGAAGAGAAAGCGATGTGCCTAGCCATCTTCCCACAGGCCGGGATTGCTGCGATCGCGCTTTTGCTGACTTAAATTTTTGAAATCAGAGTAGCGGCCTGCAAGCGTGCCAAAATTTGCTGCAAAACCAGCGCTGTCCAGTCAATGTCGGCTGCGGTGGTTTGGCGACCGAGGGTGAGGCGAATGCCACACTTGGCTGCGCGATCGCTGTAACCCATGGCTTGCAAAATCGGACTAGGGGTGAGTTTGCCGCTGTGACACGCTGATCCAGCGCTAATGCCAATACCAGCTAGATTCATTTGACGTACTAGCGTTTTGCCGCTGAGCTGTTCGCCATCTGCTTCGGTAAAGCAAAAGCTGACATGATGGGGCAATCGATTGCGGCGATCGCCCGTTGGCTCTAATCCGGCTACCGCTGCTAGCTGGCTAAAAAGGCGATCGCGAAGATGAATGAGGCGCACGGTTTCAGCGGGCATTTCGGCTGCTGCCAGCTCTGCCGCTACGCCAAACCCAGCAATATTAGGCACTGCCTGAGTGCCCGATCGCAGCTTAAACTCTTGGCCGCCGCCGCCGAGTAACGGCACCAAATTTATCCCTGGCCGCACATACAGCGCCCCGGCTCCTTGGGGGCCGTAAATCTTGTGGCTCGACATTGACAGTAAATCAACTGGCAAAGTTTGCACATCAAGCGGCAGGCGACCCGCCACCTGAACGGCATCTGTATGGAAGACCACACCCTGAGCGCGACAAATTTGTCCTAGCGCCTCAATCGGCTGGAGCGTACCCACTTCGCTCTGACCATAAATCACCGACACCAGTACCGTATTGCTTTGTAGAGCCGCAACCAAATCGGCAGGGTTCACTCGCCCCGCTCGATCGACGGGCAACCGACTAACCTGCCACCCCCAGGCTTCTAGCTGCTTGGCTGGCTCAGCCACTGCCGAATGTTCAACGCTAGAAATAATTAAATGTTGGGGTTGCCGATAGCGACGAGCGATCCCCATAACGGCTAGGTTGTCGGCCTCGGTGCCCCCAGCGGTAAACAAGATAGAGTCAATCGGCGCGTTGATCAGATCAGCCACCTGCATACGCGATCGCTCCATCAAGGTGGCGGCTCGGTTGCCCCACTGATGCAGACTAGAGGGGTTGCCCCACTGTTCGGACATCACTGCCTGCATAGCCGCGATCGCTTCCGGTCGCGTTGGCGTTGTGGCGCTATAGTCCAGATAAATTTGCATGGGGCTGTCCTCAGCAACAAACGCAGTCTTGATCACTAGGATATCTTCATACCTTCGCTAAACTAGCGTACTGTCCTGAGAGGACGCTGAAATACCGCCAAGAAAAAACCCTACCAGTGGTAGGGCTGAGGGAGTGTGGTCAAACTTGATCAAGAGAAATATTTGAGTCAATGATGAGTTGGGGTGGCTGGTATCCTCACAGCGACAGCAAGCGAAATCTGGCTCCTTGTATGCCTGAATGGCACAGATAACGGGCGTCCTTATCTGTGTTTATAATGCGGCAGTGAACGAATCTAGACAGTGATATCGACCGTCACCGCGGGTGATTTTAGGGGAAATCGGATGTGATGACCCAAGGGGCAAACCGTGATGCAGTGCGTCGGTTGCTGTGATAGAAATCACTGATATGAGACAGCCGCTTTGAGCCAAAACCCTAATGTGTCTACGGGTGAGGCTGGCGATCTAGGTGGGCTAGGGGGTTAATGCGGTAGCGGTATCGTTGCCCCAAAGTTCGGCTAAACGGCGATCGCGGCCACAGCCAAAACGATAGACCCGGTAACGTACGGGATGGGTGACGTAATAGTTTTGGTGGTAATCTTCGGCAGGATAAAACGGCTGGGCGGGCAAAACTTCAGTCGCAATGGGCTGATTAAAGCGTTCTGGAGCGGCTAGCGCTGCTTTGGCAGCAACGGCTGCCCTTCGCTGAGCCTCGGTGTGATAAAAAATGGCTGAGCGGTATTGCTCACCGCGATCGCAAAACTGGCCACCAGCATCAAGCGGGTCGATATTGTGCCAAAAAATGTCTAATAGCGTCTCGTAATCGACCTGCGCTGAGTCATAGACCACCTGCATAGACTCAAGATGGCCTGTCGTCCCCGACGAGACTTGCCAGTAGCTAGGGCTTTCAAGTTCGCCACCTGTGTACCCCGCCGTTGTTGAAACCACACCTGGCAACTGATCAAACGGATGTTCCATACACCAGAAGCAGCCACCAGCAAAGGTTGCTGTGGCTAAATTGGTTTCATCGGCTAAAGCGGGTAAAGCCATGAAAAGAGCCGCGAGAAATCCAAGAAAAAGCGATCGCATACGGAGATAAATCAACAAAAAGACTTATTGCTATCATGCATGGGCGATCTCGCTTGCTGCAACCAGGCTTTGAATCAATCTTCTGGTGATGAGAATACATCTCCAGGCAGAAGAGTTCGTTAATCCAGACATCTAGAATTTGGGTTGTTCTACTCGAAATCGCCGCAGTTTTAGCTATGTATTGTCAAAATTGTGGCTTTAACCCATAGGAGAAACTGTTATGCAACGCTTTATGCCAAATGCTCTCTTTTATAATCGTATTCGTGCTTTTATTTGTTTCAGTCTGGCGCTGATGGCTAGCTGGTTAATGATTGCAACTCAACCCAGCTATGCTGCCCCTAGAGCGTCAGAAGTCACGCAAACTCAAAACACGGCGGCCTCAGAAAGTCGTAGCGAAGCCTATGAAAAAGCTACTGAAATCATCGACGATCCCAGGGGCGTCGAAAAAACCTACGAAGAAAACATGAAGACTTACAAACAAGAAAATCCTTCTAACAATGGCTTAATTGAAGAAGCTAAAGAACTGGTAGAGAAGGTTACTCCCTCAAAATAAGCGACGAGTTTGCGACTTGTTTGAACTGACAAAAACTAATTTTTGCGGCTTTACTGGATCCTCCTGGTGAAGCTGAAATAATCCTAAAAAAGGAACTCCATTGCCAGCAATGGAGTTCCTTTTATTCTGAATAAAAATTTGGTTTTAAACAGTGGGAACGATTCTTTGGGATGAAACAGGGCGCTTGGCTTGATAAAATACGGACGCTGAGTTTATAGGTTAATTAAATGAATAGCGAAGCGCCTCAAACCACAGGAGCCGATGCTGTCGATACCGCGATCGCCCAAGGTCTTGACCTAGATGGTTCGCCTATCCCCACCGAAAAACTGGATTTATACAACAGTGTGATGGCGCTAGAAGCTCAGCGGCAGCGTAGCGGCGTAACCAATACAATGCGATCGCGAATTGTGCGTATTGGCGCTAAGCACATTGCCCAAGATGAGCTGAATCAAATGCTGCTCAAAGCCGATTTTGCGCCCCTCAAAGACAAAGAAATTGCTTTTTACTACGGCAGCAAATAGCCGCTAACTTGAAGCAGTAGCGGCTAGACCAAACCTATGAGATATGAACCGCGCTTGTCGTCTTTTAGACGTGAATACCACATTCCGTCTTAACGCTACCGCGCCAACGCCCTGCCCGCTCGTCTTCACCGGGCAAAATAGGCGTCGTTAGCGGTTCGTCTCCAATGCTGGTATAGCCGCGATCATGCAGCGGGTTGTAAAGCACGTTATGGCTATAGGTGTAGCTCCATAGCTCTTTACGTGTCCAGTTAGCTAGGGGATTGACCTTAACGCGACCTTGGGTATCTTGCTCAAAAATTGGCATTTGCTGCCGGGTATGAGACTGATCGCGGCGACGGCCTGTGACCCAAGCGCTGACTTCTAGTTCGCATAGTGCTCGCTGTAGGGGTTCAACCTTGGTTAAATAATGAAACCGATCGACATCTCGCTCCCACAGGCGATCGCCGTAGCGAGCCGCAAATTCTTCCCGACTGCTGACGTGTTTGGCTTGATAAACGTGCAAATCTAGGCCATAAAATTCTTTAGCTCGTTGGGCCGTTTCTAAAGTTTCTGGAAAATGATGCAGCGTATCCAGAAAGATCACGGGTACCGGCGCATTTAATTCCCGGTAGAGCATGTGGGTAACAGATAGGATGCTGAATGCCGTGGTTTGAGCCAGCCCTTCAGTGATATTCTCAACGCACCAAGCCAGGATTTCCATTGGCTCTGAGTTTTCAAATCGCTCATTGAGCCGCTCGAAGTCAAAGTCTAAGCTGACATTTTTGGCCCTGACGGGGGATTCCATGCACTGAACCATAATTTGAATTTCCGCTGGTTAACTGCTTGGGCAGTGTCAAATCTGTTATACATCCAATCGTAGCTCATAAACACACATAATCCGGTCGGGATTTAGGGATTTAATTACGACAAGGTGGGTTAGGTTTTCCGAACAGCCTATTTTGGATGTACTTCAGCATCCTACCTTAATAAAGCTTAAGAAATAGCAGCAGCGGCTCCAAGGGTCGTTAGGGGGATTTGAGGGCAGGAGATCCACGGTGAGGGTTCATCCCTTTGCCCCATAGGTCACGGCCCTTCTCCTCTAAACTGAAAACTACCCATTTAACTCTCTACCCTATGCAACTTGTGCTGTATAGCAAGCCGGGATGCCATCTCTGCGAAGGACTGCAAGAAAAATTGGCGCAGTTACGGCAGCCTGAGTTTGACTTAGAAATTCGCGATATTACCAGCCGCCCCGACTGGTTTCAGGTTTATCAGTATGAAATTCCGGTGCTGTGTGTTTTGCATCACACCGAATCTGGCGTTGCCGAAGAGCCTTTGCCCCGACTGTCCCCTCGTGCCTCTTTAGCTCAAGTGGAGCAATTGTTACAGAAATATTTGAGCAAGAGTAAGAGAAAATAATCGCAGCTCACAATGTAAGGAGTTGCTGACATGAAGCTGCGAGAACTGTTGGCCAAGCTGCCCCGGCAATTACAGGTTCCCGGATTTGATCGCCCCGATTATCCGGCGCTTGAAGCCGAAGTTAAGGGGTTATCGACCAATTCTCATGCTTGCCAGCCAGGAGACTTGTTTATGGGGATGCCTGGTACGCGAGTAGATGGTGGTGAGTTTTGGCAAAGTGCAGTGGCTTCAGGGGCGATCGCGGCTTTGATTTCGCCAGCCGCCTATGAGAAAAAAACACCTTTGGCGGACGAAATGGCCTGTGTGGTGCCTGTGACCGACATGGCGATCGCCTGTGCCGCCGCCGCCGCCGCCTTTTATCATTACCCGGCTCAGCAGCTCCAGCTAGTGGGGGTGACGGGCACCAACGGCAAAACCACAACCACTCATCTGATTGAGTTTTTGCTTTTGCAGGCTCAGCGCCCAACGGCTTTGTTAGGCACGCTCTATAGCCGCTGGCCTGGTTATCAGCAGACGGCTTTGCACACTACTCCTTTTGCTGTTGAGCTACAAGCTGACTTGGCGGCGGCTTTAGCGGCTGGAAGTGAGCTAGCGGTTTTAGAGGTGAGTTCTCACGCTTTGGCTCAAAAGCGGGTGTGGGGTTGCCCGTTTGAAGTGGCGGTCTTTACCAATTTGACCCAAGATCACCTCGATTATCACAAAGACTTAGACGACTACTTTGCCGCCAAAGCCTTACTCTTTGGCTCCGATTACCTCAAGGGTCGCGCCATTATCAACCAAAGAGATGCCTATGGTCGGCAACTGCTGAGCCAGCTTAGCCGCGATCGCGTTTGGACTTACAGCTTAGAAAATACCGCCGCCGATCTCTACACCTGCAACCTGGCGTATCAGGCAACAGGGGTGCAAGGTTTGCTACAAACGCCTCACGGAGAAGCGGCTTTTCGCTCGCCTTTGGTGGGGCAGTTTAACTTAGAAAACCTGCTAGCCGCTGTAGGGGCGGCGCTACATTTGGGGGTTTCGCTGGAGCAAATTGTGGCGGCGCTGCCTCACTTTAGCGGCGTTCCCGGTCGGATGGAGCAGGTTAAGGTACAACCCGATCAAGACATCAGCGTGATTGTAGACTACGCCCATACGCCCGACAGTCTTGACAATGCCTTAAAAGCGGCGCGTCCTTTTGTTTCTGGCAGGCTAATTTGCGTATTTGGCTGTGGTGGCGATCGCGATCGCACCAAGCGTCCCCAAATGGGTCATATTGCTCAAACGCTGGCAGATAGGGTCTATGTCACTTCTGACAATCCCCGCACTGAAGAACCGCAGAAGATCTTGCAAGATATTACAGAGGGTATGGCCGGGTCAACGCCTTTTACGGTGATTAGCGATCGCGCTGAAGCCATTCGCACCGCTGTTTTAGCGGCTCAGCCTGGAGACGGCATTCTGATTGCAGGCAAAGGCCATGAAGACTATCAAATTCTGGGTACCGAAAAAATTCACTTCGACGATCGCGAACAAGCCCGGACAGCCTTGCAACACCGCTATGCCTGAATCTGCCTTAAGCACATGCCCAAACCGCCAATTTAGTCTTTAATGTGTTCAAATACCCTGTTGATGACTTTCTAGACTTAGGGTAGAAAGCCTTCATTCTCCTTAAATCTTCATGTCCTCGCCCCGTTACCCCGATGTTTCTCTCTATCAGCTAGCCCTCGATTATCAACCTGCCCCCCAGCCTGTCAAAGTGTGGGCTAAAGGGTTCAAAGGTGTTCTGCAGTCGGTGACCGACTATTTGGTAGAGCAGCAGATTGTCGCGACCTGTTGGCTAAAGCTACCGAGCGGTGCGGCTTGGCAAGAGACAGTTAGTGCTTACTTGTATGAGCATCAGCTAGCTGAGGCCACCTATTTTCTGAGCAGCCACGGCTTAGATGATGAAAAGCTATTGCTTCAGGAGGGGGCAGAACTGGCTGAGCGCGTCTCGATTATTCCGCTAGCGCCTAAAAGTGGGCTTAGAGGAGAGTATATTCTGCTATTTTTGTCGGCTCAGCTGACAGGCGTGGTTTTAGCCAGACGATTTCGGGTACAGCCAGGTACCAGTTCCCCCGATGATGAAGCCGCCGCCGAAGATACGGCTTTGGGAATACCGGAGGTGGCTGAGCGCAATCGAGAAAGAAAATACTATTTGCGGGTAATTTGCTCTTTTGATCCTCAGCTTGTACGGCATATTTTGCAAGGCTTGCAGCATGTGATCTCCGCCAGTGCCGCAGGCTATTCTGAGTCAACTGAGGCGGCTATGCTAGCGCACAACCTGGAACTAGACGCTGCCAGAATCCATACTCAGCCTGTCAACTTTTCGCTGCTAGATGCTCTGGTAACGCAACAGCTAGCCAGTCAAGCCCGACTGCGGCAAACACTCGCTAGTATGCGCCGTCAGGCTTTAGCGGTTTCGGATCTCTCTTCCCAAAATGAAGAATTGCTCAATACGCTGAGACTGCGTGACGACTTTCTCAACACTGTTGGCCAAGAACTGAGAGCGCCCCTAACCAGCATCAAAACCGCCTTGACGCTGCTGTCTTCCCCTAGCCTCAAGGGGCCGCAGCGACAGCGCTATATGGAAATGATTGGCAATGAGTGCGATCGCCAAAGTACGTTAATTAACGGTGTGTTAAATTTGCTCCAGCTAGAAGGCGAACTGGGGCACGTTGCGGTGCAGCCGCTGCAACTGGCGGATGTGGTACCGGGTGTAGTCAGTACCTATCAGCCTATTGCCCAAGAAAAAGGGGTGATGCTGGCCTACACCATTTCTGAAAACTTACCCCCCACGGCCTGCCCCGAAACCTGGGTACGGCAAATTGTGATCAACTTGTTGCACAACTGTATTCGCTTTACGCCCCAAGGTGGCGAAGTTTGGGTAACCGCGCAGCTTCAACACGAGTTTATCGAACTACAGTTTCGCGACACGGGCATCGGCATCCCTAGCGCTGATTTGCCCAGAGTGTTTGATCATTTTTATCGGGGGCGTCAGGTCAGCGATGGCGAACCTGAGGGGGCTGGCTTGGGGCTGACCATCGTGCAGCAACTGCTGCTCTATTGTGGCGGTTCTATTAAGGTTGAAAGCGAATTGAGTAAAGGGTCAACGTTTCGCGTTTTGCTGCCGATCTATCAGCAATAGCGTCTTTCTGCCTGGAGAGGGCACTGGCTGCGGAGCTTGTTATTCTGTAGAAAGATTTTACCCACCTGGCGCAACCATGACTCAATCGGCTCATCGAATTTGTATTTTAGGGGGCGGCTTTGGCGGGCTATATACAGCTTTGAGCCTTAGTAAGCTGCCCTGGCTAGCCCCGCATCAGGCAGAGATTGTGCTAGTTGATCAGCGCGATCGCTTCTTGTTTTCGCCGCTGCTTTATGAGCTAGTAACCGAAGAGTTGCAAACCTGGGAAATTGCGCCTCCTTATGAAGAACTGCTAGCCAATACCCCCATTCGCTTTCTGCAAAGTGGGGTGCAAGGGCTTGACCTGGCTGCTCATCAGGTCAGTCTTAGCGATGGCACAACCCTGGCTTACGATCGCCTGGTGCTGGCTATGGGAGGCGAAACGCCGCTGAATTTAGCCGCTGGGGTGGCTGATTATGCCATTCCCTTTCGCACCATTGAAGATGCCTATCGACTCAAAGAGCGTTTGCGCGAACTCGAAACCAGTACGGCAGAAAAGATTCGAATTGCGATCGTCGGTGGCGGCTATAGTGGCGTTGAACTGGCCTGCAAGCTAGCCGATCGCCTGGGCGATCGCGGTCGTATCCGCATCGTTGAAATGGCTACCGAAATTTTACAAACCTCGTCCGAATTTAACCGTCAGGCGGCGGAAAAAGCGCTGTCAGAACGAGGCGTTTGGCTAGATTTAGAAACGACTGTAGAGTCTGTCACGGCTGATGCGATCGCCCTGCAATACCGCGGCCAGGTCGATACCATTCCAGTTGAGCTGGTGCTGTGGACAGTGGGCACCCGTCCGGCAGATGCGGCTCAAGGTTTTGAACTCAAACAGAATCAGCGAGGACAAATTCTGGTAGAGCCGACTTTGCAAGTAGTGGGGCATAGCGATCTCTTTGCGCTCGGAGATTTGGTCGCCTGCCATGATGCCAGTGGTCAGCAAGTCCCCAACACGGCTCAGTCTGCCATTCAGCAAGCCGATTATGCCGCCTGGAATGTCTGGGCTTCTTTGAGTGAACGACCGTTGCTGCCTTTCCGCTACAATCACCTGGGCGAAATGATGACCCTCGGTACCCACAATGCCACCCTAACCGGATTAGGCATGAAGCTAGATGGCGTCTTTGCCCATGTTGCCCGACGACTGGCCTACCTCTATCGAATGCCCACTCTCGACCACCAAGTCCGCGTTGGTTTGAACTGGATGGGGCAACCTCTGCGCGATTTGCTCAAGACTTAATTTTTATGGCGGCTCTATGTCTCAGCCTCAGGTTATTTTTTTAGATGCGGTCGGTACCCTTTTTGGCGTTCGCGGTAGCGTCGGTCAGGTGTATGCTGACATTGCCCGCTCGGTGGGGGTAGCGGTTGACGCCACCCGGCTTAATCAGGCTTTTGTGCAGGTGTTTGGCAGCGCTCAGCCCCTAGCTTTTCCCGATGCTGAGACAACAGCTATTCCCAATAAAGAATATAGCTGGTGGTATGCGATCGCCCAGCAAGCTTTTGAGCAAATTGGCGCTCTAGAGGCGTTCGCCGACTTCGACGGCTTTTTTGCCGACCTCTATGCCCACTTCGCCACCGCTCAGCCCTGGTTTGTTTATGCCGACACCTTAAAATCGCTTAAAAGCTGGCAGGCTCAAAACATTGAACTGGGGATCATTTCTAACTTTGACTCTCGTCTCTATGCCGTTTTAGCTGCTTTAGAGCTACAAGATTTCTTTCAAAGTATTACTATCTCCACCGAAGTAGGCGCGGCTAAACCCGATCCTTTAATTTTTGCAACTGCGCTTCAGAAACACGACTGTCCGGCTGCCGCCGCTTGGCATGTCGGTGATAGCTATACCCAAGACTACGAGGGGGCTAAGGCGGCTGGACTCAAAGGAATTTGGCTGAAGCGACCTGAGAGCGAGTCTAACAAGTAAAAACACTGATTACAGACTGTTGCAGTCTTCAAATAGCCGTGTTTTTTCCCTGATAGGCTAGCTTTGCGATCGCCACAATAAGCTCAGTAATTTTCCAGGAGTTTACAAAACAGATGGATCTTCTCCTGATTGCTGCTACCGTTTTGGTCACCACCTTGGGCACACTGCTGCTCTACAACCGGATTGTTTTGGGCTAGCCCGTCTGAGCGCGATCGCTGCCAATTTTTTGCCGCATCCATAGCCTGATTGAGCGAGGCGAACCCGGCCAGGTTGCCTCGGTTCTCAGATCAGGCTGCATCAAAGGCTGAGTAGAGGGCCGAAGGCAGAAGAAAAGCTTTTCTGTCAAAGTTTGCCGCGATCGCAGCGCCTCAAAGCTTGTGGCTACAGCCTATCAGTGCTTCACGCTAGCATCGCAGCGCGATTGAGGCATTGGCTGCCAATTGTAGTTCAACCCCAACGGGCCCTACAGGATTCGAACCTGTGGCCGACCGCTTAGAAGGCGGTTGCTCTATCCACTGAGCTAAGGGCCCCGATCAGCCGACTATTCAGCCGACTTCCCACAAATTGTAGCGATCGCTTAGCCCTATCGCAATGGGTTGAATTTGGGCAAGTGTTACAGAGGCTACGAATTGGCGCAGATGTGGTGAGATATGCGTGTAAAAGGTCATCCTCAGTCTAAAGTAAGGATGGAAATACGGCTTTAATAGTCTTCGCGGGTAGGTTATTCAATAGAGGGGTGCCTACCCGTTACAATCAAGTATCTTCTCAACTGTCTTAGCGACAGATGCGTTCTAATTGGTTGATCATCACCTCTGCAATCCACGGCCCGATTAGGAGTGAATTGGCAGCGTTATGTTTATTCTCAAGCGTCAGGATGTTGATATTAAAAACATTCAACACCCCACTAAAGATCAAAAAATTCCGGTTCTCTCCTATCAGGGTCAAACCTTTCGCTTACTGAGCGTTTTTAATGCTGCCCAAGAGGAAGAAGCCAGGGCACTCTGGCGAGATCTAACAGACAATCGCGGCAAAGCTTGTGTTCTGCTAGAAGAACCTGAACGCTTTAGCGTTTGGGGTAAAGTTCGCCTTGAACAGCTAGATGCCGCTGAAGGCAGTGACGTGGCCAGTGGCTCAATGGCTGCGCCGTTTTTCATTCAGGCTTGCCTTTTACTGTTGCAGGCGCTCTATATCGACATTGAAGACCTCTTAGGCGATAAGCAAGCCGCTTTATTTCGCAAGGACGTGGCTGATACTTTTGTGCAGTGGCACTTTCCTCAGGTTGAGTCAGCTAAGTCAGTAGATGCCATTTTTACTATCGATCCGCTGGCAATGACGCAAATGCCTGCGTGGCAGGAACACCACCTTCAGACACTGTTGCAAGAGCTACATCGGATCGGTAAAAGCTATTTTGGTAATGCTAATTTTACTGAAAGAGCCATGGAAGCGCTGGAAGACTTACCCCCCAACCACCAACAGCAGTTTAGTACCTGGTTGAATCAGTCTCCCAATGGCAAGCTCTGGCAGTGAGGCGATCGCTTTTGTTGCCAAGTTAACCCTCACGTCTGAGGCACATCAGTCTTTGAGGTACAGCGGTATTTTTATCGTTATTGCTATGCGTAGACAAGTAACCCGAATAATCAAGCGGGATGAAATCGTTCAACTTTAAGAATCTTGGCTAATATTTTTTAATTTCAGCATCTTGTGCAACGCTGACTGAACAGTTAGCTGCAGAGGCCAAGCTGAGTGTTAATGGGTACTGGCAGTTGCTTTAGCCCCTAAAAGATTGTTGTCATTACAGTTGAGGTGGGTTCTGTTGAGTCATTCGTCCTCTAGTCTCAAGTCAGTCGTATCTACCCGGAACGTTGTTCTCTTTTGTATTGCTTGGGGGCTGGTTTCCCTCATCTTTTTCTTACTCTTTAGCGTACCGCCACCGGGTGGAGAACATCCCGCCTGGTTCTTCTATGGCATTACGGTGTTGGAAACAGGTGCCTTTGCGATCGCGACGTTGCTTTGTTTTCGTAACTGGGGGAGTAGTCAAATTGTCAGTGGTCGCGGGGTCTGGCTGTTGCTGGGATTGGGGCTGTTATGCTTTACCCTGGGCAATGTGCTGTTCTTTTTTTGGGGCACAGTTTGGGGGTTAGATCCAGCCGTTTCCCTGGGCGACTTTTTCTACATTCTTTGTTATGTGTTTTTGATTTTAGGCATGTTGAGAGCGGTGTTGCCCCGTCGCTTAAATTTAGAAGCGATGCAGTGGTTGACGATTGCAGGTATTGGTTTGGCTGGGGTTGCCCTGGCTATCTTTCTCAATTATTTTGCGGTAGCTGAGGCGGCTAGTTTGCCCCGACCGTCGCTAATGGCCGCAGCCTATGCTCAAGCCAGCCCACCGCCTCAGCCGACTGAAACGGCTCCGGTTGTGCCTCCAGAGGGGGCTGTGCCAGATGCAGCGGCTGAAGACCCAAGTGCGGCTCCTACTGCTCCTGCTTGGATAGTGTCTTTAGACAACTACCTGAGCCAGTATGAAGAAGCGGCTGGCTGGCTTTATGTGATTGGCGACTGCATTTTGGTGGTGATTGCAGCCACCATGCTAGTGGCTTTTTGGGGTGGGCGCTTTTCTCAATCTTGGAAGCTAATTGCGATCGCGGCGTTTTGCCTTTACATTGCCGATATGTTTTTTGCTTACCGGATCAATGCCGCCACTTACGAAGAAGGTGAACTGTGGGAAGTCTTTTGGACTTTTTCAGCCATTTTCTTTGCCTTGGGAGCCGTGGTGGAATATGCCATCTCGACCCAGTCACGCCGCAGCAGCCGCCGTCGTCGCGGATAGCTCGGTAACGAAAGACCTGATCGCAGGTGCAATCAGTCATAATAGTAGTCCTGCTACTGTTGTTTCAGCGGCAGAGCAGGTAGGTTTCAGCAGTGCGGGGATTTGGGCAGCATGGCGCCAAGCAAACTATCAGACGCAGACAAGCAAGCAATTATTGAAATTTACAAGCAGCCAGGAGAGACAACCTCTACCATTGGCGATCGCTTTGGCGTGAGTAATAGCACCATTAGTCGCGTCTTGAAAAGTTCGCTGCCAGCCGAGGAGTACAGCGCCCTCATTCAGCAAAAACGCTCCTCCAGTGAGCCTGCCCCGACTGCCCCTGTTGAACAAAGCCCGCAACCGGATCCCCCGGTAGATTCCACTCCCCCAGACCAGACGCCAGAACCTGCTGTAGCGGCCTCCCCAACAGCCAGCACCGCAGAAACAGCAACGGCGACAGACCCCCCTACAAAGAAAATTCCGGCTAAGCCTAAGCTCAAGTCAAAAGCGCCTGCTCCCCCAGCGGCTGAAACTGCTAGCGATCGCGAGGCGCAAGCGGCTGTTAGCCCTCAAGAGATACCTGAGGTCGAGCCAGAAGCAGAGCCGATTGAGACAGTTGAAATTTCCCCCACCGAAATTTCAGTTCCTAGACGCCGTCGCCGCTCTCGTAGCCAGGAAGAAGAAGCCGAGGCAGGTACCCAGCTTCCTTTGCTCAAAACCGAATCCAGCCCATCGCTAAGCCCGACCAGCGCGGTACCAGAAGTAAAGCTAAAAGAAAAAACGGCTCCTGTTCTCAAAGAAGACGACGAAGATCTAGACGACAGTGACCTCTCAGTCACAGACGACGACTATGACGACGACTTAGATGACGATGACGAAGAGAGTGACGACGAGGATTGGGATGACGACGACGAATCGCTCAAGCCTCATCTTCAAGGGAACGCGGCGATTGAAATTATCCCGCTGGCTCAAGCGAACTTGCCTAAGACTTGTTATTTAGTCGTCGATCGCACTGCTGATTTGATTACCCGTCCGCTCAGAGAGTTTGGTGAGCTAGGCCAAATTCCTGACAGTGAAATTGAAGCGCGTACGCTACCCATTTTTGACAACCACCGGGTAGCGCGGCGGTTTTCCCGGCGCAATCAGCGCGTTGTGAAAATTCCCGATGGCGAAGTGCTGCAAAAAACCAGTCAGTACTTACATGCTAAAGGGATCACTCGCCTGCTGATTGATGGCCAGGTATATTCTTTAGCAGGCGAAGAAAACTAGGCTGACAGCAGCGGTTCTAGGTGGGCGATCAGGCGATCGCATTCTGCTAACGTGTTGTAATGCACCAGGCTAACGCGAACAACGCCGTTTTGGTCTGCTAAGCCTAAAGCGTTGATCAAGCGCTTAGCGTAGAAATCGCCGTAACGAATGCCGATTTGGTGTTTGTCTAGCTGGGGTGGCAGGGTAGCGCTATCGGTGTTGGCTACCGTGAACGCCACAGTGGGCACCCGAATTTGCCGATCGGGGGTGGTTTCACCGATGACGCTTACGTTGGGCTGGCTGGTCAAAAAATCGAGCAGGCGGCGGCTGAGGGCTTCTTCGTGGCGGCTAATGCGATCAAACGCTTGCACCCAGCGATCGCGCGGCGTCAATGTTTCCGGCTGGTCTACTAGCTGCTCTAGGTAATCTAAAATACCGAGCGTACTGTAAGACAGCTCATAATTAGCGCCGCCGGGTTGCAGCTTGTAGGGCAGACTATCGGGCGTGATAAAGCTGTGGTTAAAGCTGGGCAAGGGTAGCAGATGTTCGCGCTTGCCGTAGAGCAAAGCATGGTGCGGCCCATAGACTTTGTAGTAGCTAAAGACATAAAAATCGACATCCAGCGCTTGCACGTCGATCAGCCGATGGGGGGCATAGCCAACGCCATCGACACAAATTAAAGCGCCGCAGCTATGCACCCAATCTGCGATCTGCCGAATGGGGTTGAGTGTGCCTAAAACGTTAGAAGCGTGGGTTAACGCCACCAGTCGAGTTTTGTTCGTTAACAGTTCGGCTAGGTCGTTCAAAGGCAAGGTCAACGTCTGCGGACAGATCGACCAAAATTTGACGACGATTCCCTGGCGCTGTAGGTCGAGCCAGGGGGTAATGTTAGCCTCGTGGTCGCAGTTGGTCACTATGATTTCGTCTCCTGGCTGCAGCGTTTGCCCCAGGCAATAAGCCAGAATTCTCAGCAGCAGGGAAGTCGATGGCCCCATGACGACTTCGGACGGGTCGGCTGCGTTAATGAAGGTTGCGGCTGCCTGATTGGCTTGGGCTAGCCGCTGGCTAGCTTGCTGAGAAACGGCGTATGAAGCCCCTAGCTGAACGTTAGAAGTTAAAAGATAGTCGTTGAGGCGATCGATGACGGGCTGAGCAATCTGTGACCCCCCCGCATTATCTAAAAAGATCCAGTCTGACCCTAAGCTGGGAAACGCCGATCTGACAAGTTCGAGGTTGAGCGGTGGCTGGGCAACAGAAGACGCTGAAGTCATAGGAAAGCTGCAAATCAGTTTTCATCATCCTAGCTTCATTGGCTGGTTTGCCAGCTTTGAGCGCTGAAATCTGCCGCAGATTGGGAAATTATCTTCCTGCTCGACCCCAGTTTTGCAGAAAGAAACAGTAGCGACTTACGGGGGGACTCCCTCAATGCCCCAGTCCGGTAGTGAGCGTTTGCAGGCAACCGAGCGAATAGACCCTTCCTCGCGCGATCGCTCGACGCTAGAGCAAGAACTGCTGCGCTGTCAAAACTGGCTACAGCAGCCACAGCCACCCTATGCTGCCTGGAATTATCAAAGCTATTTGTTTTGTTTGCTCGGTCGCTACCCAGAAGCCGTTAACAGCTACCAGATCACGCTGGAACTCAATGATCAAGACGCCACCGTTTGGTACAACTACGGCGTGGCGCTGGCTCAGCTAGGTCGCGAAGCAGAAGCGATCGCCAGTTTAGAACAAGCCCTAGCGCGATCGCCCAATAACATTGAAGCGCTTACTGGCAAAGGACGGCTTTTACATCGTCGCCAGCACTATGCAGCGGCGTTAGCTTGCTATCAGCAGGCGATCGCCCTAGCTCCGCAAACGGCTTCGCTTTGGTACTATCGCGGCAAAACCCTGGTGCGCTTAGGACAAATCTCTGAGGCGCTTGCCAGTTTGGTGCAAGCGGCTTTTTGCCAGCCAGATAACAGCAAAATTTGGAACTGTTTAGGCTATTTACAAGTGCGTTGCGCTCAGTACGAAGCAGCACTCAACAGTTTTGATCAATCGCTGCGTCTCGTTCGTAACAATCCTCGAGTTTACGTCGCCCGTAGCTATGTGCTCCGCCGCTTAGGACGGCTACAGCAGGCTCTTAGCGAGTTAGATCAGGCTCAACGCTTAGAGCCTGATTTTTTTTATAGCGAGTATCAGCGAGGGTTGATCTTAGGTACGCTGGGTCATTTCAAGGCGGCTCAAAACTGTCTGGTTCAATCCTTAAAACGGCAGGCTTATTATTACCCTGCCTGGTTGGCGTTGGGGCTGGTTTTACAGCAAAAGGGCGATTATCAAAGCGCGATCGACAGTTATAACAAAGCCCTGGCCATTGAACCTGATATTGCTTTTGCTTTCTATCAGCAGGCTTATTGTTATGCCAAACTGGGCAATAGCGGTTGGGCCGCAGAACACCTCAGACGGGCGATCGCCTTAGCGCCCTCCCTTTACCGGACAAAAGCTCAGCAAGAACCCGCTTTTTTAGCCTTTCAGTCTGCCCCAACTTTTCTCATCCGCTTACCGTCTAGCCCCTCAGAGATCTAAGGGAGGCATGACATTGGGTTAACAAATTGGCTCAGCTAAAATCTGTGAAAAAATCATCAAACCTAAGATAGATCTAAAGGCAATTTCACTACGGAACTTTTGATAGTGCTGCTGGTTCTTGCAACAAAGTATTGCGAATTTAGACGTTACGTACCAGCCTCTCAGGTTTACCGTTGAAGTCTCATTGCCTTTGTAATAATAGAGGTGAAAATCCCCAAAACTGCTGAGGATATCACATGGACAAGTCACTGCTGTCCCTCTTACTTTTAAGCGCTGTCCTAATTGCAATGCTGTCGCCTTTTGCGGTCATAACCGTTACTGGCAGCATTCTATTAGCCTACACTTTTGCTTGGGGATCGTGGACTTTAATGCAGCAAGTTGGCAAAGACACCCCTCAGCGAACAGCCGATTAGAGCAAATTCAATCTCCACCTAGCATTAATATCTCAGATTTAGCCTGTCGTGAAACTTTCAGGTACATTGCTAAGGCCAATGTCACCTGCTTGAGTAGCCAGTAAAGAACGCTAATTACCCCAAAGGTGATCAGCATGATAGCTGCTGGTCGTTGAGCTAATAAAGTGTGCCAGAGGCTACTAATCAAGGGTTCGGGTTGGGTAAGAATGTCCCAACTGTTAAAGCGATGAAACCGCCCCAAATAAATGCCTACTGCCGATAGCATGTGAATAAACAGCTCGGTGGGCAAAAGGTAGCGTCCCAACCCTCGTAGCCGTAAAAAGTAGCCCAAATTAATTAAAGAAATCACGTAGGCTTGAAAGCCAATAAACATAAACAAGAGGTACTGCGGCACTAAAACCAAAGCAATAATCCAGATGGAATAGCCATAGCGAATGTCGTGAACCAGATGGATAATATCGGTCAAAACATAGGGGGCATTGGGTAAAAAAGCGATGAAAGTGATCAACCCAATAACCCATGCAATTGACTTTAAGCGGCGACGCCGAAATAGCCACACGCTAAGAAAAAGCGGAATTAGAGCTAAAAAAGAGTTCCAGGCCATAAACCGCATGTTGTTGTGAGCTGCCTCAAAGGCGGAAGCTAACCAATACCAAGCGGATGTCATTTGCGATCGCCTCGATAAAACGGACTGTTTCCCATTGACTACAGCCCCCGACCCGATAGTTCCGCAAAGGTTAAGATCTACAGCGAGATTAGGTTCTTTAGAGGGGGTTTGAAAAGCCAGTGGTTGTGCTTTTAGGCACTCATCGATCCCCTCTATACCTTGAAAACGGCGAATCGGCTCGGAAGTCCCCCTTTTTAAGGTAGTAGAGGGATCTAAACCGCAGCAAATATCTGTTCAAACATCCCCTTAGGGTTTTCAATTTCAGCAATGGCTAGCGTTCTTTGAGGACTGCTTTAACTCCAGCAGAATTTCTGCGCTGAATGGGGGTTCGCCAGGTAAAATAGAGCGGTTGTATTCTTCGACACTGCCTTGATTGAGCGCTATACCCTGCCCGAAATGGGCGATCTCTGGACCGACACCTACAAGATGAAAACCTGGCTTCAGGTCGAGATTGCCGTTTGTGAAGCCCAGGCAGAATTGGGTTACATTCCTCAAGCAGCCGTTGAGGAAATCAAGGCTAAAGCTGATTTTGACCCTCAGCGTGTCTTGGAAATTGAGGCTGAGGTGCGTCACGATGTCATTGCTTTTTTAACCAACGTCAATGAGTATGTGGGCGAAGCTGGGCGATACATTCATCTGGGCATGACCAGCTCAGACATGATCGATACGGCGCTTTCGCTCCAGCTACGCGACAGTTTGCAAATTATTCTCACCCAGGTCGAAAATCTAATTCAAGCCATTCGCTATAAAGCTCAGCAGCATCGCGACACGGTGATGATTGGGCGATCGCACGGCATTCATGCTGAACCTATTACCTTTGGGTTTAAGCTGGCTGGCTGGCTGGCTGAAATGATGCGCCACCGCGATCGCTTAAATCGTTTACAAGATCAAATTGCGGTTGGGCAGATTTCAGGAGCCGTCGGTACCTACGCCAATATTGACCCCAAAATCGAAGCGATCGCTTGTCAAAAGCTGGGTTTAAGACCCGATACCGCCTCTACTCAGGTGATTGCCCGCGACATTCATGCCGACTTTATGCAGGCGATGGCGCTGCTGGCCGCCTCGCTAGAGCGCTTTGCCGTCGAAATCCGCAATTTGCAGCGCACCGACGTGCTAGAGGTTGAAGAATTTTTTGCTAAAGGGCAAAAAGGGTCTTCGGCTATGCCCCACAAACGCAACCCCATTCGCTCTGAACGGCTGACGGGCTTAGCGCGAATCATTCGCGGCCATGCGATCGCCGCTTTAGAAAACGTAGCCCTTTGGCATGAGCGCGATATCTCCCACAGCTCTGTCGAACGCGTGATTTTTCCTGATACCTGCATTTTGATTCACTTTATGCTGGTAGAAGCGACGGATTTGATCAAGCATTTGCTGGTCTATCCCGACAACATGCAGCGCAATATGAACCTGTATGGCGGCGTTGTCTTTAGCCAGCGGGTTTTGCTGGCGCTAGTCGATCAAGGGCTGTCGCGCGAAGCCGCTTACAAAATTGTGCAAACCTGCGCCCACGAAGCCTGGAACAAGCCAGGGGGTGACTTTCATCAGCTAATTGCCAATCATCCTGACGTGAAAGAGCAGCTAACTCCTGAGGCGATCGCTGCCTGCTTTGACCCCCAGCATCACTTGCGCAACCTAGATGAGGTCTATCAGCGATTGGGCATTTAAGCTGCCCGAAAATAAGGGCTGTTACGCAGTGTTTCAGCCTCAAACTGCCTAACCCAATCGACAAAAGTTTCGGTAATGGCTTCTGATGCTAGCCCTCGCATCAACAGGGCGGTGTAGCAGTTTTTCTGACGAATCACCACGGCTGCGTGTTCGGCTGTGTGAATCACAATATGCTGAAAGCCTTCTAACCGCAGCGAAGCCGTCAGCAAAGATTTAAGCCCCAAGGCTTGAAAAACGGTTTGCACCCAGCTCGTTTCTGTATTAGATGGCGTGACGTAATACTCTCGCGGTAAGCCATTCATGTCGAAGATGGCAACGCCCAAAATATCCTGAATGGTTGCATCGTCGGGAACAGCAGGAAGGCCAGAGGTGGCTGGCGGCGGTGGCGGTGACATAAGCTTTGGAGATAAATCTTGGCAGCGATCGCCAAAGGTAAATTTAAAGCAGAATACCCACCAGAATTAACAGGATTCCTAAACCCAGGCAAATGAACATGGCAATTGCTGCGTTCTTAGCTCCCTGGTCGGCATTGGCCGTTAGCACTTCATCGGTTTTGAGGGAAATAATGTATTTCTTCTTCGTCGCTGTTGGCCGACAAAGGGTGAGCGTGCCCGTATGGTCGCTGACTTCTCCTACCACCAAAACTTTGCGATCAATAGGTAGCACCGACTCCGTGTAGCGATAGCCTACCGTGCGGCGATGGCTGTTTCCCAACGTTAAAGAAAAGCGCCCCATTTGCAACATCCCCGCCGCCGGATCGCCCGGTCGAAACTCATTGAGAACCTGTACGGCTTCGATCGCTGCTTCATTCGGGTCTACCCAAATTTTGCCAGTTTCATCCTGCAGATAAAAAAGGGTCGATTGCTGGTTGCTGGCCACCGTTTCAGAACGTTGCTCTGTTTTGTGGGTGGTGTTGCCCTCAGCGTCTTTTTCGGTAACCGTTTCTTCGTATTCGCGCTGCACCTTGAAGCTGTAATACACACAGGGAACTTGCTTCAGCTCGGAAATCAGCGGTTGTGCCACTTCAATTTCACCCCAAAGCTTGACGTAGTCTCGCCAGTTGCCGCCGCCAATTTCATCGGCGATCGCTTGGGCGGTGTTGCCTAGCTCTGCCACGGTCACTCGTCGCGCCGACTTAAGGCTAAAGGCTCGCGCCTGCTGATTGCGCCGCACAAAAAAGAGGGTGAGGCCAACAATCAGCAAAATAATACCGATTACTATCCAAGCGTTCATGGCGTCTCCCCTCAACATGCGATATTTATAGCTGCTACCAGATTACCCGCTGGGCTTGAGCAACTACTTTGAGTTCTGTAACTTTGAGGGTTGCAAATAAGCGATCGCTTCTTCACACCAGGCTAACCAGCTTTGCTCATAGCGAATGCCGTTACGCAGCGTTAGGTACTGAAAGCGAGCCACGGGCGACAGTCGTTCCCGTTCTGGGAAAAACTGTTTTTCAATCGTGCGATATTCGTCTAAGCGAGCCTGATGTTGTTGGCGATGGGTCAACAGATCGCTGACGATGATCTCGACCGGAACCAGATAGCCGCCAAAAATTTTAACCAGCAGGTCATCTTTAACCGGATTGAGCGCGGTCGGCTCAGCCATCCAGTCTTTGAGAAACAGTTTGCCTGCTTCGGTGACGGCATATAGCTTTTTGTTGGGGCGGGTGTCTTGCAAAACTTTTTCACTGGTCAGATAGTTTTGGGCTTCTAACTTAGAAAGTTCGCGGTAAATTTGCTGATGACTGGCATCCCAAAAAAAGCCGACAGAGTTGCTAAAGCGCTTGGCTAAATCGTAGCCGCTACAGGGCCGATCCAGAAGCGCCACTAAAATTGCGTGAGCCAGAGCCATTGGCGTTGACAGGGAACGGGTGAACAATTGTGAATATGCACTTTTTAGAATAAAGCACAGTTATGCCGACGGAACATTAAAGAACCCAAAGTCTCTGCTGTAGCAGCGGCTAAAAAAAGTATGGTTTTGAAAGCAGTCTAAACGACCCGATCCAAAGGATTGAATCGATCACTATGTCACAACCCACTATAGAATCCGTTCTCCAAGAAAAGCGGCTCTTTCATCCCCCCGAAGCTTTTTCGCAGTCTGCCCACATCAAAAGCATGGCCGACTATCAGGCTCTCTACGACAAAGCCGCTGCCGATCCCCAAGCTTTTTGGGCTGAGCTAGCCGAGCAAGAACTGCACTGGTTCAAAAAGTGGGATCAAGTGCTTGACTGGCAGCCGCCGTTTGCCAAGTGGTTTGTCGGCGGCAAGCTAAATATTTCTTATAACTGCCTTGATCGCCATTTAACCACCTGGCGACGAAATAAAGCAGCGCTGATTTGGGAAGGCGAACCTGGCGATTCTCGAACGCTAACCTACGCGCAGCTTCACCGTGAAGTTTGTCAGATGGCTAACGTGATCAAAAGCCTGGGAGTGAAAAAAGGCGATCGCGTCGGGCTATACATGCCCATGGTGCCAGAAGCGGCGATCGCCATGCTAGCCTGTGCCCGCATTGGTGCCCCTCATACTGTCGTCTTTGGGGGCTTTAGCGCCGAAGCCCTCAAAGATCGGCTTAACGACGCCACTGCCAAGCTGGTGATTACGGCTGATGGCGGCTTTCGCAAAGACAAAACTATTCCGCTCAAAGCCGCCGTTGATGCGGCGATCGCTAACAACAGCGTCCCCAGCGTAGAAAACGTGCTGGTTGTGCAGCGTACCCAGCAAACGGTGCATATGGAACCCGGTCGAGATCATTGGTGGCACGAACGACAGGTTGAAGCTTCTGCCGACTGCCCTGCCGAAGAAATGGACGCGGAGGATATGCTGTTTATCCTCTACACCAGCGGTACCACGGGCAAACCCAAAGGGGTTGTTCACACCACTGGCGGCTACAACCTTTACACCCACATGACGCTGAAGTGGGCCTTTGATATTAAAGACACCGATGTTTACTGGTGTACAGCTGATGTCGGCTGGATTACAGGGCATAGCTACATTGTTTACGGGCCGCTCTCGAATGGGGCAACTAGCCTAATGTACGAAGGGGTACCCCGGCCTTCAAATCCAGGCTGTTTTTGGGATGTAGTCGAAAAATACGGAGTCAATATTTTCTACACGGCACCTACGGCCATTCGGGCTTTCATCAAAATGGGAGATGACATTCCCAAAGCGCGTGACCTTTCTTCGCTGCGGCTGTTAGGTACCGTGGGCGAACCCATCAACCCAGAAGCGTGGATGTGGTATCACTCCGTTATTGGCGGGGGCAAGTGCCCGATTGTTGATACCTGGTGGCAAACCGAAACGGGGGGCTTTATGCTAACGCCGCTGCCTGGGGCTACGCCGACCAAACCGGGTTCAGCAACTAAACCCTTTCCGGGCATTTTGGCGGATGTGGTGGATTTAGAAGGCAACCCGGTGGGAACCAACGAAGGGGGGTACCTGGTGATTCAGCATCCCTGGCCCAGTATGATGCGGACGGTCTATGGCGATGACGATCGCTTCCGCCGTACTTATTGGGAGCATATTCCGCCCAAAGATGGCCAGTACGTCTACTTTGCCGGAGACGGTGCCCGTAAAGACGAAGATGGCTATTTTTGGGTGATGGGTCGGGTTGATGATGTCATCAACGTTTCCGGGCACCGCCTAGGCACGATGGAAGTTGAGTCGGCTTTGGTGTCGCATCCGGCTGTGGCAGAGGCGGCTGTCGTGGGTCGAAAAGACGAAATTAAAGGGGAAGACATTTTCGCCTTTGTGACGTTAGAAGGCACCTACAACCCTAGCGATGAGCTAAAAAATGAGCTAAAGCAGCACGTGGTTGCTGAAATTGGCGCGATCGCTCGTCCGGGTGAAATTCGCTTTGCCGATGCGCTCCCCAAAACGCGCTCAGGCAAGATCATTCGCCGCTTTTTGCGCAATCTCGCTAGCGGTGAAGATCTCGTCGGCGATGCCTCCACCATGGAAGATCAAAGCGTTTTAGATAAACTCCGCGAAGGTTAAGCGTTGCTGCCTGGGTTGGGTGGGCATTGCCCACCTGATACACAATTTCCCTCCCGTTGAACCGCCCCTTTGCAGTAGGTAGGTTGCGCAGAGGGGGTGATCTCGGTTCGCCGCCAGGTGAGCAAGCTTTTGGTCGTTCTTTAATAATCAGGTGGCGCTTAATAGCCTTTCTCTTACGATTAAAAGAGCAAAGAGCAAAGGCTTTAACCGATGCGGCTACAGACTGACCTTAAAGGTTTACAGCGGTTGGGGGCAATGAGCGCGATCGCCCTTGCCCTCACGAGTTGTCAAGCCCCGCCGCTCTCATCTGAGGCAAATTCAACGGCGATCGCCCCTTCTACCCCGGCATCGACAGCAGCTTCTTTTGCCGAAGTCATTGCTGTAGAAGCCACAGCCGGAGAACCAGGCGCTTATACCTTGGCGGTGACCATAAAAAGCCCAGATACAGGCTGCGATCAGTATGCTAACTGGTGGGAAGTCATCAGCGAAGAAGGCGACCTCATTTTTCGCCGGGTGCTAGCCCATAGCCACGTAGAAGAACAACCCTTTTGGCGACCGGGGGGCGCGATCGCCGTTCAGCCTGAGCAAACCCTAATTATTCGTGCCCACATGTACCCGACAGGCTACGGCAGGCAGGCGATGCAAGGCAGCGTTAGCCAAGGATTTACAGTTGTTCAGCTAGCAGAAGGCTTTGCGGCTGAACTAGCTCAAGCCGCCCCCCAGCCTCCCGGCTGCGATCATTAAAGTAGTCGTCCTATGGCTAAAGACAAAAGGCTGAGGATAAAGGGCAGCAGGAAAGCTGTTCTGTCAGCGACTTGCAGCTATTGAAGTGCCTCAACACGGGTGACTACAGCTATGGATTTCGCCCGGTGCGTAGCCTCCACAAGCAAAGCTGGCAAGCGTACACTTACCAGCCGCGTTGATACCCTATTTGCAAACAGACCGCTGAAGCAGACCGCTCAGTAAAACCTAAGCTGCTTGCTTTTGACGTTTGAGGCTAGCGGTTCCTAAGCCCGATAGCGCCAGCAGACCCAACAAAGCAGCAGGTTCAGGAACTGGTTTCGGATCAGCGACGCTTACCGTACCCGCAGCGCTCGTGTCGCCAAAAGCAACCAGGCTATCGCTGGTACCTTGAGAACCCGTATCAATCTGCTCAACAATTAGAAACTCTAGATCGAGCAGAAAATCTCCAGCCGCGAATACGCCTTGATCGAGGTCATCGAGCAAGTCTGGTAAGTTCGCAGTGCCATCAACATAGAAACCACTTGCAGCGCTGGGGTCAAAAATTTGAATTTCAGCCCCCTCATCTTTAGAAGAAATGGCAAAAGCTGGAACAAAACTGTTGCCGCTCCAGCTCCAAGACCAATCCGTCAGTTCATCAAGCGAAAGAATGCCATCTGCTGCGGACGCCTCATCGGCAAAGAGCGTGCCGGATACGGTGGCTTCTTCTTCCCACCAGCCCGTGTATTCAACATTCCAGCTAAAGAGAGCTGCTTCAGCCGGAGCTGCCAGCGCAGCTAAGCCTAGAGCCGCAGTGGCCGCTAAAACAATATGCTTCATAAAACTATCCACTAATTAACTTCCAATCGAAACCTAAGAGGAGCAAAATCCCCTTTTCGACAACGCAGTGCTTGACGTCTGAGGAAAAATTTTTTAGGCAGTGAGCTGACAGGCTCAATGCTGAACGCCTGCCAGCCAGCTCTGCGCAGTTGACCGCGACTATCTCAAAGAGGCGGGGTTGGGTTATGAACCGACAATGCCGCCGTTCTTGCGGGTGATGACGATGGTGGCATCTCGCGGAATGGTGACCCCATCGGTCGGGGCTGGGAAGTTGGTCAGGCTTGGATCGCCATCGCCGGGGTGCTGGATGTTGATGAACATAGTTTTGCGATCGGGGGTGACCGTAATCCCGGTTACCTCAGAGCTAGTTACGGCAGTGAACAGACGGCGAATTTCGTTGGGGTTGGTCGTATCAGCCACCAGCATTTGATCGTTGAGTCCCTTTTGCTGACCGCCATCGGTTTCGATGAACAGTCGGCCATCGGGATCGGCCCAAAGACCATCTGGGCTGCTGAAGGTTCTTTCATCAGTCGCGCCGTGAGTATCTTGAGCCAGGATGTAAATATCCCAGGTAAACGTCAGGCCAGTGAACTGGTTGCTGTCGCGCCACTTGATGATGTGGCCGTCGGGGTTTGGTGCCAGCGGGTTCGGTGCATCAGCAACGGTACGACGGCTGTTGTTGGTCAAGGTACAAAAGACGTCGCCATTAGGCGCTGTGCTGATCCACTCAGGCCGATCCATTCTGGTTGCACCCAGGGCATCCGCCGCCATGCGTGTGTAGGTCAAGATCTCTGCTTGATCCGCAAATTGAGCCTTCAGCGTTGGGTTATTGATGGTGAGTTCTAGCCATTCACCCGTGCCATCATCATTGAATTTGGCGACATAGAGCTTACCGCTATCGAGGGGGCTAATACCGCGAGCCCGCATAGAACGCCAGTTGCTTTGAGAGACAAATTTGTAGATGTAGTCAAAGCGCTCGTCATCACCCATGTAAACGACGGCGCGACCGCCACGACCAATCACCAATTCGGCGTTTTCGTGCTTGATGCGGCCTAGCGCTGTACGCTTAACCGGGGTCTGAGACGCATCCATTGGGTCAATTTCAACTACCCAGCCAAAGCGATTTTCTTCATTGCGATAGTCAGGATTGGAGAGATCAAAGCGGGGGTCAAAGTTCTCCCAACCGTAGCCAAAACCACCCGCGCTGAAACCGTAGCGGCTTTGAGCTTCAGTTGGTGTCCAAGTGCCAGTAGCCCCAAAGTAACCGTTGAAGTTTTCTTCACAAGTGAGATAGGTGCCCCAGGGGGTATAGCCATTGGCACAGTTGTTAACAGTACCAAGGGGGGTGTTGCCTGCGGGTGTTTGCAGCAGGGCACTGTTGGCAGCAGGGCCGCTAAAGGTTACAGGCGTATTGACATGGATGCGGCGAGACTTGTTGCTGGCAACGACTTGCCAGTTGCCGCTGACTTTTTTGATTTCGACTACGCTAACGCCGTGGGCGTGTTGAGAGAGACGAACATCTTCTAAGCTCTCAGGGGCAGGCTTGCCCAGAATGTGATCGTTGCCGCCAAACTCGTGGTTGATCGCCAAGACACCGTGGTCATTGCCGCTGCCGATGGGGAAAAGCCACATACCATCGTGGCCAATTCCGATTTGGCGGGTTTGCTCTTCGGCAGTTGGACGAGAGTTGGGATCGCCGTTGTACTCAGGCCCACCGGGTTGAAGCGGGGTGCCCCAGGGAATTAAAACTTCAAACTGGTAGTCTGAAGAAATATTGGGCACAGGGCCTGAACCTTCAGCCGCAGGGACGATTGAAAAATCAATTAAGGGGCTAGTTTGAGCGATCGCTGTACCGCTGCCCTCTAGAGAGGTGGTAGCTGAGTCTGTTACGGCTGCAACAGCACCCTTGACCAGAGTTTTGTCACCCACCAGAGCCGCCAAAAAGCCAGTTGCCGATAAAGCTGCACTGCGAGCCAAGACGCCGCGACGAGACAGTCTAGCCTGAAGAACGTCTTGAAAAGTACGATTACTTGATTTGTTGCTAATTCTGTTATCGTGATTCACTGGTGTTCTCCTAAGAATTGAAAAGTTGCTAACAACATCACCCAACAACGCCTGCTTTGCGATTAAACCACCTCAAAAAACAGCGTTAAGCTGTTTCTACTTCTGGAAAGTCTGCATGACATAAACTTATTTGAACCTGCAAATCAGGGGCAATTGTTCATTGCTTGATGTTCAACCTTTGCAGTCAATTAGGTTAACTTAGTCCAAATAATCTAAATAAATTTGTGCTTCTTCAGCCGATAGACGCCCTTCGTCGTAAGCCGCATCTATTTCTGTTTGTTTTGTAGGCGCAGAAACAGACGGATTTGCCGTTATAGACCGAGCGGGTGCTAAAGCGATAATTTCTTCGTCATGTCGCTGAAGTAACGTGTAGGACGCGCTATAGTAGTCTGTCCAGACCGTGATTTGCGGGTTATCTTGCCACTGGCTGCGAGATACTTTCGTCGCTAAAATTGGAATAATTTCGCCATAGCGGCTACCCATGACGACTACTCTTACTTCAGAAATGTCTGAGTTTTGGCTAAACTGACGGCTGACCTCGCCACTGGCTAATTGTTCAGCTTGTTCGATCAAAGTGCTATACAAAACTGAACCAGAAACAGGCATATCGATCACAATATCTTCTGTTTCTGCCCAGACAGGTTGATGCACGTCTGCCAAAATCCAGGTAAAACTGGCTGCTACTACAACCGTTAGCAGTTTCCGGGCTAAAAAACTTTTAGGTTGCACCGTCAAACGCCTTAAAAAACATTAATTTCACTAAAACTCGTTAATCAAATACATAGACGAGCAAAAATTTGTAAGTGTTTATACCCTTACCAAGAATCTCATAAATTGCTTTCTGTGAAGTGAAATTCAGGTTAAGAGAAGGTCAACCGAAAATTAAAATCAAGGTTCAAACCCTTAAATCTTTTTATTGACGATCCCGATAAATAATGAAGGGATCTCCAATAGTTGCAAAACCTGCGAAAAAACTTTTAGAAGTTAAAATATCCTTCCCTGGGCTGACCGTTTTTTAGGTGGCTGCTTTACTGTGGCTGTTAAAAAATGTAAAGGGAGCCAACGCTCTGCTCAACGCTAACTATCCAGTTGGCGCTCTGCTCAACTAATGGCTGTCATGCCGGATAAAAGCGTCAGCGATCGCCATCTGAGGTCGTCTAGCTGGGGTCTTGCCGTCGGTCTTGTTTGAGGCCGCTGCGAATAGACTGAGGCATTCGTGCCTGTTTTATCCTGGAAGAAGAGACCTGACAAAACTGCATGGCTACCAAGACAACCGAAACGATTCATTACCAAACCACTCTGACTTTGCAAACACGGGGCAAATCCCTGGAGCGCTTCACCCATAAAGTGCAGTCAGCCGTTGCTGACTCAGGCATACAAACTGGACTTTGCACGGTCTTTTTACGTCACACGTCTGCTAGCCTGTTGATTCAGGAAAACGCGGATCCGGATGTGCTAGTAGATATGGCTAACTTTTTTGCTGATTTGGTGCCTGAAAACCGTCGCTACCGCCACAGCACCGAAGGCCCAGATGATATGCCTGCTCACATTCGCACAGCGCTGACTCATACTTCAGAGCAGATTCCAGTTATCAAGGGACGGTTGGGGTTAGGCACCTGGCAGGGGATCTATCTCTGGGAACACCGCGATCGCGCTCATCAGCGAGAAGTTATCGTTCACATCGTAGGCAGCTAGGGCGATATGGAGGCACTCAACTCAAATTTGATCCCGACGGCTCCGGCGGGATTTCGATCGGGCTTTGTGGGGATTGTCGGTCGTCCTAATGTGGGCAAATCGACCCTGATGAATTATCTGGTGGGTCAAAAAATTGCCATTACCTCACCTGTCGCCCAAACTACGCGGAACCGTCTGCGGGGGATTCTCACCACCCCTACCGCTCAAATTATTTTTGTCGATACCCCTGGCATTCACAAACCGCACCACGAGCTGGGTCGGGTATTGGTACAAAATGCTCAAGTGGCGATCGCTTCGGTAGATGCCACGTTGTTGGTTGTCGATGGTACAGGGGCAGCCGGACGGGGCGATCGCTTTATTGTGGAGCTACTGACACGGGTACAAACGCCTGTGATTTTGGGGATTAACAAAATCGATCAGCAGGGCGAAGCTGCCGCAGAGATTAACCAAAGCTATCAGGAGATTGCGACGGCGCATCAGTGGCCGTTGCATCAATTTTCAGCCTTGACCGGATCAGGCATGGATTCGCTGCAAACGCTTTTGGTCGATCATTTAGAGGCTGGCCCTTATTACTATCCTCCTGATTTAGTCACTGACCAGCCAGAGCGTTTCATCATGGGAGAACTCATTCGCGAGCAGATTTTAGAGCATACCCGTGAGGAAGTACCGCATTCGGTCGCTATTTCTATTGACCGGGTGGAAGAAGAGGAAACCATTACGCGGGTACTGGCAACGGTGCATGTAGAGCGATCGTCGCAAAAAGGCATTTTGATTGGCAAAGGCGGTAGCATGATGAAAACAATTGGCACTGCCGCGCGTCAGCAGATTCAGAAATTGATTGCGGGCAAGGTGTACCTGGAATTGTTTGTCAAAGTCCAGCCGAAGTGGCGACAGTCGCGCACTCGCCTTGCTGATCTGGGCTATCGCGTAGAGCAGTAAGATCTAAGCTTAAACCTAGCCCCTACCCTGCTTAGCCTGATTTTATGACGCTAGACCTAATCTTTAACGGTGCCAACCTGTTTGTGCTGCCCTTCTGGGGCTTGATGCTAATTGCGCCGCGCTGGGGTGTAACGCGGCGGGTGATGACTTCTTATTTACCCTTTGTTGCCCTGGCGCTGGTCTATCTGTATTTTTTTGTTACCAGCCTCGACCCTGACACTGCGGCTGCATTTTCTGACCCGCAACTGAAGCTGGCCGATTTAGCCCAGCTTTTTAGCCAAGAAAAAGTGATGGCGGCTGGCTGGGTTCACTTTTTGGTTATGGATTTGCTTGTGGGTCGTTGGCTCTACCTGCGATCGCTAGATCTCAACGTCTGGTTTCGCCACTCGCTGCTGCTGTGCCTCTTTGCGGGGCCGCTAGGGTTGCTCAGCCACATCCTGACTGAAACCCTAGCGCTCAAATTGGGGGGTAAATCGAGTAGCCCCGATCAAAGCGAATCTGTTGCGGCTGGCAGCTAATGTGATTGAACTAAAGTCAGCCACAGTGGTACAACTAGCAGGATCCCTATTTTTGATCAGGCGGGGATTGGTTCTGTCTTGTGAGGAGTAACCATGCTGCGGGCGGCTACAACTTTACGAAAACGCTGGCGGACTCAGTTCTCAAAATCGCGGCGCGTCTTGCTACAGGCGATCGCGCTGTTTAGTTTTGGCTTATGGCTAATTGTGGCGTGTAGTCCGGCCTCGCCACCCAGCGATGAGAGTACAGCGGCCACGACCACAAGCGGTGGCCGTGTAAGCATAGGGACAACGCTTCAGGCTAGAACGCTAGATCCGGCTGATGCCTACGAAATTTTTCCCGGCATTTTGCTTTATAACCTGGGCGATCGCCTCTATACCTACGAACCGGGTACAACCGACCTGGTGCCGCAGCTAGCCACCGAGATGCCAGACATTAGCGAAGATGGCCTTACCTATACCATTCCCCTGCGGGAAGACGTCGTCTTACATGACGGTACGCCCTTTAACGCTGAAGTCATGGCCTTTTCCATTCAGCGCTTTATGGAAAATGGCGGACGCCCTGCCTTTTTGCTAGCCGATAAAATTGCCACCGTTGCAGCCACCGACGATTACGAGCTTACCATTACCCTGCAAGAACCTTTTGCCGCTTTTACGGCTCTCTTGACGTTTTGGGGCGTTACTCCGGTACCCCCCTCCCAGTATGAAATTGCGGCTGGTAGCTTTCAACCAGATAGCTTTGCGGGTTCTGGCCCCTACAAGCTAGCTGCCTTCAGCCCTGATGCGATCAAGCTCGATGTCAACCCAGACTATTGGGGGCAGGCTCCGGCAAATGAAGGGATTGACATTCAAATTTTTACCAGTGCCGCCAACCTGTATAACACCTTCCGTACTGGGGGGGTAGATGTCGCCTATCAAACGCTAGATCCCGATCAAATTGCCAGCCTGGAACGAGAAGCCGACAGCAATGACTGGACGGTGATAGAAGCGGGCACCACGGTAATTAACTTTATGACGCTTAACCAGAAGATTGAACCGTTTGACGATGTGAAGGTGCGTCAAGCCGTTGCGGCCATGATCGATCGAGAACTGATCAATCAACGCGTCTTTCAGGGGCAGGCTGAACCGTTATATAGCCTCATTCCCACCAGTTTTGATATTTACGAGCCTGTGTTTAAGGCAACCTATGGTGACGGCGACTTTGAAAAAGCCAGAACGCTGTTGACCGAAGCTGGCTTTTCAGAGGCCAATCCCTTTACTTTAGAAATCTGGTACCCCTCTTCTTCAACCACCCGCAGCATTGTCGCCACCACCTTAAAAGAATCAATTGAAAAGGGACTGCCCGGTTTGGTGACGGTTGTGCTCAACAGCGCTGAGTCAGCCACGATTTGGGAGAATGTGGAAAAAGGCGTCTACCCAACGGTGCTGGCTAACTGGTATCCCGACTATTACGACGCGGATACCTTTATTCAGCCTTTTATGAGCTGTGCGGAAGGCTCAGCAACGACGTTGTGCATTAAGGGTGAAAGCCAGGACAGCGGTTCGTTCTACTTTAGTGAGCAGGCGAATCGCTTGCTGAGTGAACAGCGAGGCGAACAAGACCCCCAAGCCCGCAACCAAATTTTCAAAGATCTGCAAACTCTGCTAGAAGAAGACGTGCCCTATATTCCACTCTGGCAAAACAAAGATTACGTTTTTGCCCAAGGCAGCGTTGAAGGGGCTGAAATTCAACCCACCCAGCAGTTTTTGTTGTGGCAGATTAGCAAATAATGTCTCGTTCTGCCTCACTTCGTAACTATGTCTTGGCTCGTCTGCTGCTAGCGCCGCTGATGATCTGGACGATCATTACACTGGTGTTTTTGCTGTTGCGAGCCACACCGGGCGATCCGATTGATGCCTTATTGGGTTCAAGGGCACCCGAAGCAGCTAAAGAGGCGCTGCGATCGCAGCTTGGCTTAGATGCGCCGCTCTGGCTGCAATATATTCGCTATCTAGGTGACTTGCTGCGGCTAGATTTGGGAACCTCTCTTTCTAGCCAGGGTCAAACCGTTTGGCAAATTATTGCGGCTCATTTTCCGGCCACGGTAGAGCTAACCCTTGGGGGATTGCTGGTGGCGGCAGTGGTGGGCATTACGATAGGGGCGATCGCAGCGTCTCGGCCCAACTCTGCCATTGATGCGGGCGGACGGCTGTTTGGCATTCTTACCTATGCCGTGCCGATGTACTGGTTTGGCATGATTTTGCAACTGGTGTTTGCCGTACAACTGCGCTGGTTTCCCATTGGCACGCGCTTTCCGCTGACGATGGCTCCGCCCGCAGGGCCAACCGGGCTGTACGTGGTCGATAGCTTGCTGCACGCTAATCTGGCTCAATGTTTGACAGCGCTGTACTATCTGGTGCTGCCTTGTTTGACCCTGGGGATTTTGATTAGCGGCATTTTTGAGCGGATGGTGCGGGTCAATCTAAAGCAGACGCTACGAGCAGACTACGTTGAAGCTGCTAGAGCTAGGGGCATTCCCGAACGCCGGATTGTTGTTGTTCACGCCCTCAAAAATGCCTTAATCCCGGTGATTACAATTTTGGGGCTGACGTTTGCTTCTATGCTGGGGGGGGCGGTGCTGACGGAGGTGACATTTTCCTGGCCAGGGCTGGCTAATCGCCTCTACGAAGCTATTTCTCAGCGAGACTACCCGGTTGTCCAGGGGCTAATGGTCTTTTTTGCAGCCATTGTGGCTTTGATGAGCATCTTAATCGATGTGCTCAATGCCTATATCGATCCGCGTATTCGCTATTAGTCGGATGGCCTTGGCGAACCGTCCCTAATCTGGGGCTTTGGGGGGATAGGGGCAGCGCTCAAGGGCTTGCGTCAACTCGTGCACCCGAATGGGCTTGCTGAGGTAATCGTTCATGCCAGCGGCTAAACATTCTCGTCGATCTTCCTCCATGGCGTTGGCGGTCATGGCAACAATCCACGGGCGATCGATCGGATGCTGGCGACGAATCTGGCGAGTGGCTTCTAGGCCGTCTAGCTCAGGCATCCGCATATCCATCAGCACCACGTCGTAGGGTTGCTCTGACACGGCTCGTACGGCATCGCGACCGTTGACCACTAGATCAGCCCGGTAGCCAATTCGCTCTAACATCCGCAGCGCCACTTTTTGATTGACTTTGTTGTCTTCAGCTAGCAAAATTTTGAGCGATCGCGTCGCGCTTGAAGCGTCAGGTATCTTCGCCTGATCTACCTTGTCATGAGCGCTCAAGGTGGGGGCAAGGCCAGTTTGCAAAGCTTCTAGCAAAGGGGTTTGGCGAATGGGTTTGCGCAGAAGCAGGATGCCATCCGGTAAGCTTTTGGATGGCGTTTGAAAAGCCGACAGCATCAAAATGACGGGTAAGCCTGGTTGCTGAGCGGCATGACGTAACGAATCAGCGATCGCCATGCCTGTTTTTAGCGTTAGCGCATTGACGATGGCTATTTGTGGCAGCGAGTGGGGCTGCATATCGGCTAAAGCCGTTTCTATCGAGCCAAATATTTGAGATTGAAAACCCCAGGCTTCGAGCTGCTGCTGTAAAAATTGCTGTCTTGCTTCGTAAGCTTCGATCACCAGTGCTTGCTGATGGAACCGTCTATCTGAGGTTGGCAGCGATGGTTGGCGCAGCGGAGCGACTACTGGCAGCTTAAAGGCAAAGGTACTGCCTTTGCCCACGCGACTTTTGACCCACAAAATCCCTCCCATTTTTTCAACCAAATGTTTACTAATCGCCAAGCCTAACCCTGTACCGCCATATTGCCGCGCGGTTGACTGGTTTATCTGGCTAAACGGCTTAAATAAGCTGGCTAAGCGATCTTCGGGAATGCCAATACCCGTATCAGTGACGGCAAGGGTTAAAGTGTAGGCGGTAAATCCTTGACTGACCTGGGCTGTTTTGGGGGGGATGGGGCGCAACTGGCGCGATCGCGATCGCGGTTGATGCGACTCTAGCGTTAGCTGGGCTTTAAGCGTAACGCCCCCAATTTCGGTAAATTTGATGGCATTGCTCAAAAGATTCAGCAAAATTTGGCGAATGCGTAGTTCGTCGCCCAAAATAATTTCGGGTACCCCTGACTCAATCAAATAGGCCAACTCAATGCCTTTCTCGTTGGCTTTACTGCCGACTAACTCTAGACTTTGCTCCATACAGCCACGCAGGCTAATGGGACGTTCTTCTAGCTCTAGCTTGCCTGCCTCAATTTTGGAAAGATCTAAGGTGTCGTTAATCAGCGCCAGTAAGGTTTGGCCGCTGTGATAAATCGTTTCTGAGAGATCCTTTTGTTCAGGTGAGAGCGAAGTTTCTAGCAGCAGTTCTGTCATGCCAATAACGGCGTTCATTGGGGTGCGGATTTCGTGGCTCATGGTGCTGAGAAACTCGCTGCGGGCTTGCAAGATAGCATTGGTTCTCAACCGATCCAGCGCAATCACGCTACTGCTTACTAAGGTCAAAAAGACTAAAGGCGCTACAGCCGGTAGCCAGTAGTTTAACCCCATTCCCACAAAGGCCAGAATGAGAATAACCAGACTGCCCCCTAGCCAAATGATTAGCTGCGTGGCTAAGGCGCGATCGCTGAGGATCCAGCTGAGCCAAGGGCCAAAAACAACTAAAAGCAGCCCTACCCAAAGCGAACTAGGCTGCCGCAACCAGCTTTCATTGAGCAAATTATGCACAACAGCCGCATGGAGATGAACGCCACTAGCTGGAGAAAGCTGATCAAAAGGGGTCAGCAGCGGGTCTACGCCAGTGGCGGTCATACCGATCAGCACAATCTTGTCTTGAAAGGTAGACAGCGGCACTTCCCCAGCAATAACATCTACCAGAGAATAGCTGGGCAGTGTGGCGACTGGCCCCGGCCAGTTGACCCAAATCATCGGCTGATCCGGAATTGTAACCAGTTCGGCTACTAAACTGTAAACCTGGGCGATCGCCACCCCCAAAGCGGGCACATCCTGATAGACCAGTTCAACCCGACGAGTAATGCCATCGGCATCAATCAACTGACGAATATGGCCAGTCAACAC
This sequence comes from Almyronema sp., assembly GCF_052168255.1. Taxonomy (NCBI): domain Bacteria; kingdom Bacillati; phylum Cyanobacteriota; class Cyanophyceae; order Nodosilineales; family Nodosilineaceae; genus Almyronema; species Almyronema sp. The sequence goes on from NZ_JBQLZL010000036.1 coordinate 42,948, forward strand.
AGCCGACTCCGCCAGAATAGCGGTAGGCGGCAAGGGTATTTCTTGCGGACTCCAGGCTTGGGCTAAAACGACCTGCCCGTTCTGCAAAATCGTCTCTGCCAGTCTGGTGTCTTCTGAGCTGGGATCAGTCAACAAAATATCTAACGCTACCACGCTGGCTTCCGCCAGTTTGAGCTGCCGCAAAAGCTGCGTATAGTTAGCGCGAGAAATTGGAAACCGACCCAGCTCGTTTAAGGTTTGGTCGTCTACGGTTACCAGAACAATCCGATCATCCCAAGGAGTTGCCCCTCTCGATAGTGTCAGCGTTTTCAGCAGCAGCAACTCTATCGGGTCAAAAATTTTAAGCTGCATCAAGCAGGCAACTACCAGGGCAATGATGGCTCCGGGCATGAGTCGCCCCAACTCAGGCAAAGGCAATCCGAGTTTACGGAACCACCAACTCATAAGCTTGCTGTTGTCCTAAAGGCGTTGTTACCAAAGCCTGGATCCGCCGATCGGCAGGCAAAGGCAAACGAAGGTTGAACTCGCCACTGCGATCGAGTGTTTGAACGGCATCTTCTATAAGTAACAAGTTTAGTGGATCGACTCGACCAATGATTTCAACGGTTGTATCGTCAACTGCTCTTAAGATACTTAAATTGAGGCTGGGGTCGTTGGTTAATGGCATGGGTGGGGTAGGGGGTTCGCCAGGAACAATCATGGACTGAAACCCAGCGGGCACGTTGACGCTTTGTCCTTGCGCTGACGTCTCGACGTTGCCTTCTTCGGTGGCCACCCCAGTTCGTCCCCCCGGTTGTACAGAAACGCCAAAAATGGTGCCCCGTACACCGCTGACGCCTGCGGGCGTGCGAATGTTTAATTCGGTATCTGGAACTGTAAAAGGTCGAGCTTGTAATCTGGCTTGCCCCCGGTTAACCGTAATTTCTGTCACGCGGCCACCGTTGCGGGTGGTTCGCAACTCGGTAATTTGCAAGTCGGTATTTTCAGAAACCTGCACAAAGCCAATTTGCGTGTCGAGGGCTAGGGTCGCTCTGGCTCTTGCGCCTGTTCTGAGGCCATCTCCCACCGCTTGTAAGCGAAAGCCCGTTCGCGCTGGCTGGGTACGGCTACCGCGTACATAGACGACGCTGCCGCTGGTCTGGCGGAGTTCTAACCAACGGTTGACCCGCACGGGTAAAGTCTGAGCAATAATGCTGGTAGAAGCCGAGCAGGTGATACCGACCGCTGCCGCTATCAGTAAAGGCTGTGTCCATCTTCGCAACTATCGTTATCTCCTGATTGAAGTTAGCTTACCGAATATAAATTACCCGTGCCCGAATACCTTCATCGCGTAACAAAGACGACAAATTTTCAGCCAAAAAACGTTGCTCAAAAATTCCGGCTTGAATATAGGGGCCTAAACGCGATCGCGTGATGAAAGCTCCTGGCACACAAGCCTGCACTTGCGCTAGCACAGCAACATTGTCAGTTGGCACAATAACGAGGTAGTGCCGCTCAGGCAAACGCCCGACGACAATGACTTCACCTTGACGAGAGGCATTTGTTCCCTCCAGCGGAGCAGACCCAATGGCTGCTCGACAGTCGGCAACGTCTGCTGATGCGCTCAGCCCACTGCCAGCTAGACCCAATAGAGCCATTATGATAGCGGATTGATACTTCGTCACTTTTTTACCTAAATGGTTCACGTCATCCTTTTTTTAACCTGAGTGGCGATCGCTGCCATCAGCTTTCTAGGAAAATGTAATATCCTCTACGTTTTGTTTGATATTGCTGTAGACACCCGTGTTGAGACGCTTAAATAGCTGAAAGCCGCTGACAGAAACGCTTTGCTTCTGCCCTTAGCCTTCAACCTTTTGCTTTTAGCTATATGTTTTTCTTGCCGAGCAGTCACGCCGAGCAAAAAAAAGCCCTGCCACCAAGACAGGGCATTGTAGCAATAAACCAGCCAGCTAGCCTATTTGACTAAGTAAGGATGGTTGAGGCGATCGAGCTGTTGAACCAGCAAACTGAGGAATAGCCCTACGTCGGTGACTACGCCTACAGACTCAACTGAACCGCGATCGCTTAGCTTGGTCACAACCGCTGGGTTGATATCGACGCAGACCATCTTGACGCCAGCAGGGGTCATGTTGCCTACCCCAATGGAGTGCAGCATGGTCGAGAGCATCAAAATCATGTCAGCCCCCTGTACCAAGCGGGCGTAATCTGCCTGAGCTTGAATTAAGTCCATTTGGGTATCGGGGAGCGGCCCATCGTCACGAATCGAACCCGCTAGAGAAAAAGGCACGTTGTGCTGCACACATTCATAGAAAATGCCCTGGGTCAAAACCCCCTGCTCAACCGCTTGGGCAATGCTGCCACAGTTACGAATTGTATTGATTGCCTTGATGTGATGGCGGTGACCGCCCCTGACAGAAACGCCTCGGTTCATATCGACCCCTAAAGAAGTCCCCATCAGCGCTTGCTCAATATCATGCACTGCGATCGCGTTGCCACCTAATAGGGCTTGAACATAGCCCGCTCGAATTAGCTGTGAGAGATGTTCTCCCCCGCCCGTGTGAATCACCACTGGCCCAGCAACGACCACCACACGTCCGCCTTGATCCCGTAGTTTACGCAGTTCCCAACTGACTTGTTCAACTACCAGTTCAACTCGCCGTTCGCTCGAAACCCCAGCCCCCATAAAGGAAAATTCTGCCGAGCCTCGCGTTTCTCTGGCATCTGCCTTACGCACTGTGCGAATACCCTCTATGTTGACGACCACCTGATCCCCAACTTGTAAGTCTCGCAACAGACGGCATTCTGCTGTCAGCCCTGTGGCGGTTTGCGCCACCACGACCACGCCATCCATACGCTGGTTTTGGACGCGCTGCCACTGCCCTTGCACCCGGACTTCAGTGGGATAAATGGTTGTGCTGTAGAAATCAAGCGGTGCTACACCCGCTCGAGTGACGGCTTCTAGCTGTGCGTCGCGCACTTCTTGAGGCAGAGCCACAGCCCCCAAATCAATCAGCTGCGACATGATCTTTTCCATGACGCCGTGGTCAGGGGCAGAGACTTTGACCTCGGCTGCGGATGGACTTTGCCGCTGTTCACCCAGGTCAAACTTGAGCACCTGGAAGCTGCCGCCGCCTTCGACAATCAAATCTAAAGCCCGGTTGATCAAACCCGAATCGAGCAAATGCCCTTCTAACCGTAACGTTTTGCTTTCAATGGCAGCTTCAGCGTGAATGTCAGCCTGAACGGGTTCGGTAACGCGCAAGGTCAAACACTTAGACGCTCCACCAGCCTTGAGAAATTCGCTTAGCCGCGTTTCAATAACCTGAAAACCTGCTTGCGCTAACCGCTGCTTTAGATCTTGGCTGGCCTGGTTTAAAACCACAAGGCGATCGATATTGACCGCATTACAGGCAAAGTTGACGGCATCTAATTCGTCAATTGCAATTCGCTTTGCCGCCGGAACGCGCATCTCAATCAAGCGATTAGAGTAGGCATCAAAGGCGGGCGGATAGTAAAGCAAATAGCCGTCTGTCAGCGGACAAAAGCACGTATCTAAATGATAAAAACGCTCGTCCATTAGACGCAGCGAAAGCACTTCAATATCAAGCCATTTAGCTAAATAAGGGTGTGCATCTAGCTCGGTGCGAAATCCATAACCCGCCCATAACATCCGACCTTCGCGATCGAGCAGGGCATCTCCGGCCCCTTCAAACGGCAGATCCTTAGGCAATTCATGCACGGTGAAACCTTGCTCTTCAAACCACGCCTTGAAGTAAGGTTCTTCTCCCTGTCGCTCTGGATGAAAGAATCGACTTAAAACGACCGTGTTGCCTAATACTAAACCGGCATTGGCAGTAAAGACCATGTCTGGCCAGCCCGGTTGGGGTTTGACCAGATCGACCGTGGCGTGTTCAGCAATGATCTGGTACAGACCTTGCCACTGCTCTGCTGCGGTATCTTTGGAAGACTTGTGAACATTGCCCTCCATCCAGGGGTTAATAACGTAATCTACGTCATAGTGATGGGGAGCGCACATGAGAAAGCGAATCGGAGCAGTCATAATAGTCGTCGGCAGTTAACGCTGACACGAGATAGGACAAAAATTCTCTACACCAGCGAGAGCAACACTCAACGCTGTTTTAAAAACTCAAAAGTGTGCTGAGGTTAGAAAACTCAACACACTATTCTAGTCTTTTCTCACAGCTTTCTCTCGTTGCCTCAGCTAAATAAGATTGAAGCGAAATCTAACGTTAGCAGGCCAGTGAATGCTGAAGCGTAAGGCTAGTTTTTGCCATTAACCTGATAGCAAGCGCTACAGGCATCGGCTATTAAAATCAGCGAGGTAACTCAGTAAAAAGATGAGCCCGAGTTAAATGATTACCTGTCAAAACGGCATGACTTAACCCTTGACGGCTGAGTCGATTTGCCACGCTGGGATCAAAAGCTGGGTCAGTCTCCGAAGCGGCTGGAGGCTGCGATCGCTGATAATGAGCAGCCGACATCACCTGAGCCTGAGGCCGAGACGTCATCATTTGCAAAGATGACTGCGTAACGGCAGTGGCTTCTAAGGGTTGTGAGTGCCAACTGGTGAACAAAAGCGTTAGCGTTAGCACAATACCCAGTAAGAGTCTGAAGCCAACGACTTTGAAAACGACATTTGCCCAAGCTGAAAGTTGAGCGAATCGTTCGTCAGGTTCCTCGATTGGAGATAGCATCATAATCCTCCTCGATCACTATCAATCACTTCATTCCGTCGTAGACCTGTCAATCCAGCAACTACATCAAATCAAAATGATTTGCGTGGTTAAAGGATTTCACTATGAAGGCGGACGGTTGCAAAAGTTCATAGAGATCACCTTACCAGATTGAGAGGTATTACGTTTTACGCTTAATTGTTAAATTTATTTGGGGTTTCTGCCTCCCTCAAAAGTGATTGATCAGGCTGAAACCCTTTAGGTGAAAGCAAACCCGTCGCGATCGGCCCGATTTTCGAGCGGTTAAAAACCTGGGTATTGAGTATAAATACTCAGTATAAATTTCAAAAAAAATGCTTGAGTGCTGAATGTTGGGGACGAGGCTATGCCCATGAAGAAAACCTCTGGCAAAAAAGTAGCACAAGCAGCAACAAATTCGGTTTCTAGCGCGGGCTTTCCGGTGCAAATTATTTATCGTGCGCCCAAGGTACCCAGTCAGCACAGCCCCAAAGAAGATGCTCTTTGGTTTGCTAGTTATCCTATTATTCCCAGAGTTGGAGATTGCCTGTTTCGAGACGGCGTCTATTACCGCGTAGAGCAAGTTTATCTTTACGAAAATACGACCCCTAGCTGGTGCGCCGATCTTGAAGTTGTTTACTATGGTCGCCAGCGAACCTAACTCAAACTTTGCTCCGCCCCAAGGGTTTAAACCACCAGCGGACAGATTGGCAACTGGCGATCGCCGCTTCAATAATGGGCATGCGTATTTTTCTATTGGCACCCTTGCTATGGGCACTGACATTCAAAATCTGGGATATCTAGCGCTTCCATCGGCTGGATCTGGAGCAGGCATCATTGTGATTCAGGAGTGGTGGGGGTTGGTGCCTCACATTTGCGACCTCGCTGATCGCTTTGCTGCCGCAGGCTATGTAGCGCTGGCTCCCGACCTTTATCACGGCCAAAAAACAACATCTCCTGACCAAGCCGAACAGCTCATGATGGCTCTCAATATCGAACAGACGGCTCAAGATTTGAGGCAATCGATTGAGTATTTGCTGAATCATGAGGCGGTGACACATCCGCGTTTGGCGGTGGTGGGCTTTTGTATGGGGGGGCAATTGGCGTTGCTGGCCGCCACCCTTAGCCCAGAAATTGTGGCAACTATTGATTTTTACGGCATTCACCCCGACGTCAAGCCTGACTTTTCCCAACTCTCTGGGCCAGTGCTGGGCTTTTTCGGGCAGCAAGACCAGTTTGTCGCTAGCGATGCCGTAGAGGCGCTCACAGCAGACATTCAGGCGGCTCAAGGCACGATCGAAACCCACATCTACCCAGAGGCCGGACACGCCTTTTTCAACGATGCTCGCCCAGAAGCCTATAGCGCTGAAGCCGCAGCCGATGCGTGGCAGCGATCGCTGGCCTTTTTGCAAGCCCATTTAGCCTGAGGCTTTAAGCCGCTGAGAGAGGCCGTAGCGTTTGCCGGGTGGGATCTTCGCCTAGCCAGTGAGCCAAAAATCGGCTTAACCAGCTTTGAACTGTGGGGCTGTGGTGAGTGTGAAGTTCAAAGTGCTGCTGTCGGCTTTGGGCACCCGGTAGTTGTAGCTGGTCGGCTGCTTTGGTCGTCCAGAGGTCGATCATTTCTGCCGTAATTTCGGGGTGAAACTGCAACCCAAAGGCAAAGTCACCGTAGCAGAAAGCTTGGTTGGCAAAGTTTTCTCCTTCAGCCAGTAAGGTCGCACCCAGAGGAATTTCAAACCCTTCTTGATGCCAGTGATAGACATGCATGGGGGTTTGGAAATATTCTTTGCCAGCGGCTGTAGGGGTAATGGGATAGTAGCCAATTTCGCGAATGGCTTGGGGATGACTGCGAACTTGGGCACCCAAAACACGGGTTAAGAGCTGTGCGCCTAAACAAATCCCCAAAAAGGGCTTCTCTGCCGCGAGGACTTGCTCAATCCAATCGAGTTCTTGCCGAATAAACGGCAGCGTATGGTCGTCGTTGGCGCTCATGGGGCCACCAAAAACGACCACCGCAGCATGTTCTTCCAGGCTTTGCGGTAGTTCATCCCCTAAAGCCGGACAGCGCATATCTAAGGCATAGCCTTTTGTTTTGAGAAAATGTCCTACCAGGCCAGGGTTGGAGGTTTCCTGGTGAACAACGAGTAAGACTTGATTCACAGGCTGATTTTGCAATGGCTCTAGCGAATAACGCTTTCTTACTCTAACAACTGCTTCCCAACCCTGGCCGATACGTCTGATACGGTTCACCGAAAAACGGCTATGACTCGTCAGCGATCGCTAGCTTTTTAAATGAGTCGTGAATGCGTAGCACCGCTGCTTCGATTTCGATCGCTGCAGCTTCGTCCGCTTCGCCGGGGCTGGCATAGTGGCTGACAATCATGACTGTTTGGCGATCGCCGTAGCCCACGTAGGTTTTAATCGCATGGGAGAAGTCTCCTGTGAGACCTCCCAGCCAAATACGAATTCCTGATTGTTGATCGACTGTTACCACTCGATAGCGATTAACCTGAGCTTGTTCTTGCTGCAAGGTATCCAGTTCGCGCCCAACCACGACGGCTGGATTTTCGTCAATTAACCAGATCTCGGTTTTGATGGGAGCGCTGACCTCTGTTAGCGGCGCAATAGGGTCATAGTTCATCAGCCGTATTGACTGCTGGCTAGGACGCTCAATTCGCCAGCCACTTGGGTAATCAATGGCCAGACCGTCTTCGGCATAGGTGTTGTAAGTTTCGCTTAGCTGCGCCAGCCCAGATGAAATTGTCTCAGCCGCTGCCCCGGTTCTGGCGTGGGCTGTAGGGGCTGTTGTCAGCAAAACTCCCAGCAAAAGATTGAAGATGAAAAGAGGGTGCGCCATAAGGTTTTGTGCCGATAAACAACGTCAACTAGCGTAAAGCAGCTTGGCCTGCTGCAAGGAACTGTGTAACCAAGCGCGATCGCAAAAAGCCCGTAGGGATGAACTCTACATCCCCATTTACAATCTGGATCAGAAGAACCTCACTATCAAAGACACCTTTGAACCTATGCCGCCAGCAGATCTGATCGACAGCATTTTAGAGAAAGATCGACGGCGGTAGACTTATGGGTGAGATTAAAGCCCTGCTGCTCAAACCGCCCTAATTAGCCGCCATGATTCAAGCTGCTGAACGCACTTACACCGTTGAAGAATATCTAGAGTTGGAAGTCAACTCGGAGGATCGCCATGAATTTTGGGATGGAGACATCAGGCTCATGACGGGGGGCACGCCCGACCCTAACGATATTGCCGGAAATCTGCTGGTGCTTTTAAAGTCAGCCCTGCGTGGTAAACCCTTTCGGACGTTTGTGGCCGATCAACGCCTGTGGATTCCGGCTCGCAATATTTACACTTATCCGGATGTGATGGTGGTGCCTAAACCCATCCAGTTGCAAACGGGGCGCATGGATACGGTGACGAACCCCTGCTTTATTGCCGAGGTTCTGTCTACCTCTACCAAGGACTATGACCGGGGAGACAAGTTTCTAGCCTATCGTACGATTCCTACGTTTCAGGAATACCTGCTGATCGATCAGTACGCTATCCATGTTGAGCACTACGTTAAAACCTCGCCCAATCAGTGGTTATTGTCAGAGTATCGTTCACCTGACGTAGCGCTTTCTTTTAACAGCTTTGATTGCCCGGTTGATATCAGTGATCTCTATGAAGATATTGACTTGAATGCTTAGCCATAAAAGTAGGCTATCGAAAATCTCAGTAGTCCTAAAGCGGTCAGGATATGTTGTAGAGGAATGACACGCTGGACAAGGTGTTAATGGCGCGGCCATAAACCCTGCTAAATATCAACCTAATCCTGGCTTTACCGAGTTTTGCCCATTGCTGCATTGTCTCTTTGCTGGAAACTCGACTCCGTATGCTTACCCATTAGGGACTACCTACAGGTCTAGGCGGATGAAGCAGTAAGGAATTTGAAGGATGTTAATCAGCCGTATGCAGGGTGAGATAATAGAACTGCTTAGCTGCGATCGCCTTGTGCCTTAATTTTTTAACGGCTGATGTTGTTTAGCCCTAATCGTCATGACTGACTGGCAAACCTGGCGTCCAATTTACATTTCTTTAGGCTTAGCGCTCAGCCTCAACCTCAGCGGCTTTCTGCCGCTGCTGCCTGTTGCTGCTGAGCGTTTTGAACCGCCAAATTTGGGTCGTCCTGGGCGGCGGGTGGGCGGCGGGACGCGAGGGGGCTGTGCGTTTGGCAATCCTGCACGGCTGACGGCGCTGCTCCCGGATAGTAATTTGGGGCTGACCACTCAGCCTTACCCGACTTTTTACTGGTTTGTGCCTCAAAATTCAGCACAGCTAGTTGAATTTAGCCTTTACCGGGCTGAGACTACAGCCGCAGAGCGACAGCTCGTGTATCGCAGCACGTTTGTGCCCGATAGGGCTGCTGGAATTGCTAGCCTGAAATTGCCTGAATCGGTGGGTTTGCCTCCTCTGGCGCTGGAGCAAGACTATCAATGGTCGGTGGCGCTTGTTTGCAATGCTGAGGCTCGTCAGCAAGATTTGCGGGTAGACGGTTGGATTCAGCGAATTGATCCCACCGCTGATTTAGCAGCTCAGCTAGCTCGTGAACCTGTCGCTGCCCATGCCGCTCTCTACGCCGCCAACGGCCTATGGTTTGATGCGATCGCTCAACTCATTAGCCTCCGCCAAGGGTATCCCCAGTCGGCTACTGTACAAGCGCGTTGGGCAGAGCTTTTGACGTCGGTAGGGTTAGCGGAAATGGCTGAGCAGCCGATTTTCGCTGAGCCAGGGCAGAGCCAAGAGACAGAGAATTGACAAAATTGACTTCCCTGCTCTCAAGAGTTATGAAGTTTGTTAAAGTTGCCTTGAGGCGATCGCTGCTAGATAGCTCTGGTCGATCGCGCTAAATTCGCCCGTCTGGGATAACTGGCTTGGGTCAAGACTGGGCGACGCGGCAAAGGGATGGATGGACGGAAGCTGTTTAGAGTAAGCGCCTATGTTACGCCTAGAACACGTTAGTAAAATCTATCCGACTGGAGAAGTGCTCAAAGATGTTAACTGGGAAGTTAAATCGGGCGATCGCATTGGTTTAGTCGGCGTTAACGGCGCGGGTAAATCGACTCAGCTACGAATCATCACTGGCGAAGTTGAACCCACTTCTGGCGCTGTGGTGCGTCCCAACGGTCTGCACATTGCTTACCTGACCCAAGAGTTTGAGGTTGATCCCAGCCGCACGGTTCGAGAAGAATTTTGGACGGTGTTTGAAGCTGCTAACGGTGTACAGCAGGCGCTAACCCAGATGCCCCACCGCATGGAGCAGGCTGATCCCGACGAGCTAGAAAAGCTCATTACCCAAATGGATCGCCTGCAGCGCCAGTTTGAAGCTTTAGACGGTTACGGCTTAGAAGCGCGCATTGAGAAGATTTTGCCAGAGATGGGGTTTGCCCCAGAAGACGGCGATCGCTTGGTTAGTGCTTTTAGCGGCGGCTGGCAGATGCGCATGAGCTTGGGTAAAATTTTGCTGCAAGCGCCTGACCTGCTGCTGCTAGACGAGCCGACCAACCATTTAGATTTAGAAACCATCGAGTGGCTAGAAACTTACCTCAAAAGCCTGAACACGCCGATGGTAATCGTCTCTCACGACCGTGAGTTTCTCGATCGCCTCTGCACCCAAATCGTAGAAACAGAACGGGGGGTTTCTACGACTTACCTGGGCAACTACAGCGCCTATCTCACCCAAAAGGCTGAAAACCAGGCTGCTCAGCTCAGTACCTATGAGCGCCAGCAAAAAGAACTGGAAAAGCAGCAAGCCTTCGTCGATCGCTTTCGCGCCAGCGCCACCCGCAGCACCCAGGCCAAAAGTCGCGAAAAACAACTGAGCAAAATAGAACTGGTTGAAGCGCCAGATGCCGATCTCAGGGGATTGCGGTTCAAATTTCCGCCTGCGCCTCGCAGTGGCCGAGAGGTGGTTGAAATCAAAGATTTGAGCCACATGTATGACGAAAAAATTCTCTTTCTAGGGGCGGAATTGCTGATTGAGCGCGGCGATCGCATTGCTTTTGTGGGGCCTAATGGTTCGGGCAAATCCACGCTGCTACGGATGATCACCGGATCCGAACAGCCTGTCGAAGGCAGCGTCAGCTTGGGTAAACACAACGTCATCCCCAGCTACTTTGAGCAAAACCAGGCAGAAGCGCTTGATCTAGAAAAAACCGTCATGAGCACCCTTCATGATGAAGTGCCCGACTGGAAAGACGTTGAAGTGCGATCGCTCTTAGGCCAATTTCTCTTTAGCGGCGAGGTTGTTTTCAAGCCTGTCAAAGCGCTCAGCGGTGGCGAAAAAGCGCGGCTTGCACTGGCGCGAATGCTGCTTCGACCAGCTAATTTGCTGATTCTAGATGAGCCGACCAACCACCTCGATATTCCAGCCAAAGAGATGTTAGAGGAAGCGTTGCAGCATTACGACGGCACGGTGCTGATTGTCTCGCACGATCGCTATTTCATCTCTCAGGTCGCCACCAAAATCGTTGAGCTGCGAGAAGGAGAACTCCGTCTCTATCGCGGCGACTATCACTACTATCAAGCAAAGCTCACAGAAGAAAAAGAGCAGGCACGGCTAAGCGCGATCGCCGCCGAAAAAGCAGCGAAAGCAGCTGAAAAACGCCAAAAACAACGGCAAAAGGAACAGTCTCGCAAAGCCGCCCGCAAAGCAACTTGAGCAGCGTCGTTTTAACGTCAGGCGATCGCTAACGATGGGGATCACGACAGCGCTAGGCTTCTGCAACTATTTAAAGGGTTATTTAAACTGAGGCTGATTCTTGTGGACTCTTCACTGCAGACGGCAACTAAACATTAACCTCTACTGCAGAAAAGCTTAAGTTTTTCATAGGTTCGTAGATGAACTCACCGGCTACTTTGTTGGGTTTGAGTAGCAATCAGCCAGCGGCAAGGCAGCGATATAATGGGTCTTCAGAGAATCTATATCCCTCTGCTGAACAGGTGACAAAATCTCATTTGCATGTTAACTTCAATTAAAATTTCGCCAATTCACTACACAATATATCGACTTGTAAGGCTGACCCTATAAGGCGCAGGGACATTCTTTAACCAAAAATTAAATTGATTTTTAAGACCCCATCCCTACTTAACAAAAATTTATAAATCGCTTTATCTCATGTTTGGAAGCTGATTTTTCCTTGGTGGTATAAAACGGTTTTGCATAGCACACACTATCAGAAGGTGGATGGTATTATGGCTGAGTCAACTGTCTACATTGCTAAAGGATCTTCGATATGACACAAGCGCCTGTTTCGCCGATGGTGCTCGTCATCTTAGACGGTTGGGGGTATCGGGAGGATACAACTGGCAATGCTGTTACAGCAGCCAATACCCCGGTTATGGACAGTCTTTGGTCGGCTTATCCCCACACCTTGATTCGCACCTCTGGAAAGGATGTGGGTCTGCCTGACGGGCAAATGGGTAACTCAGAAGTAGGCCACCTCAACATTGGGGCAGGTCGTGTTGTGCCACAGGAATTAGTTAGAATTTCCGACGCGGTTGAAGAAGGAACTCTGCAAGAAAATGCAGCTTTGCTAGCGGTTTGTCAGGCGGTTCGCTATCGTAACAGCAAATTGCACCTGATAGGGCTGTGTTCGGAGGGGGGCGTACACTCCCATCTCAACCACCTGCTGGGTTTGTTAGACATGGCCAAAGCCCAAGATTTAAGCCAGGTCTGTATTCACGCTGTTACTGACGGTCGCGATACCAAGCCGACTGACGGTGTCATGGCGTTGCAAAGGCTGCAAGACTACACGCAGACAATTGGTTTAGGCCAAATCGTTACCCTCAGCGGTCGCTATTATGCGATGGATCGCGATCGCCGCTGGGATCGGGTTGAGAAAGTGTACCGCGTGATGACTGAAGACGGCTCCGGCACCGGACAAACGGCTGTCGCAGCTTTGAAAGCTTCCTATGAAGCGGGGGCGACCGATGAATTTGTGCAGCCTGTGCGGCTAGCCCCTGGCGCGGTTGAAGCGGGTGACGGTGTCATTTTCTTTAACTTTCGACCTGATCGGGCACGGCAACTGACTCAGGCGTTTGTTGTTCCTGAGTTTAATGGCTTTGAGCGATCGCGAATTGAGCCGCTAGAGTTTGTCACCATGACCCAGTACGACCAAACGCTATCGGTTAAGGTGGCGTTTGAACCGCAAAACCTAAGCAATATTTTGGGTGAGGTGATTGCTAGCCGCGGCCTCAAGCAGTTTCGTACGGCTGAAACCGAAAAATATGCTCACGTTACCTACTTTTTCAACGGCGGTTTAGAAGACCCCTTCGTCGGTGAAGATCGCGAACTAGTCCCTAGTCCCCAAGTGGCGACTTACGACAAACAGCCCGAAATGTCAGCCCAGGCAGTTACCGATGTCGCGATCGCCGCAGTAGAAAAACGGGTCTACTCGCTGATTGTGATCAACTATGCCAATCCTGACATGGTAGGGCATACGGGCAATTTAGACGCCACCGTCGATGCCTTAGAAACGGTCGATCGGCAGCTAGGGCGCTTACTCGATAGCATCATTAAAGCCGGAGGCACCACTATCATCATCGCTGACCACGGCAACTCCGAGTACATGTGTGATGAAGACGGCAAACCCTGGACAGCCCATACCACTAACCCTGTACCTTTTATTCTGGTCGAGGGTGAAGGCTTAAAGATTCCTGGCTATGGCACCGACGTACAGCTTAGACCGGATGGGCGTTTGGCCGATATTGCCCCCACCATCCTAGACATTCTCAAGCTGCCTCAGCCACCAGAAATGACTGGACGCTCAATGTTGCTTTCAGATAGCGTCGAATTTAAGCCTAACCGCACGCCGATACGCGTACCCCTACAGCGCTAACCAACGCTGTCCATCTTTGGCGAACTATCTGGGTTACGATAGAAATTTGGCTGTCCGCAGGCGATCGCTTGGGGTAGCTACGATGGCGGTAAACCGCTAAAGACGATTGGATTTTAGGCGACTCACTTATGCAAATTACCTCGCTCTTGCAAATTGTTTGGGCTGTCTCAGCGCTGGGTTTGATTGTTTTAGTTTTGCTACACAGCCCCAAGGGAGACGGTTTGGGAGCCTTAGGGGGACAGGCGCAGCTTTTTACCAGCACCAAAAGCGCTGAAACCACGCTCAACCGGGTTACCTGGACGCTGACGGTACTCTTTATGGGGCTGACGGTGATTCTGAGTGCGGGCTGGCTAGAGCCGCCGGTGAGCTAACGCAAGTGACGCAGATCAGAGGGCTGCATACCGTCTGAGTAGCCCAAAATCGGCTTTAACTCCGGCGGGCGATAGGTCAACTGTTTGCTGGTGTGTTTTTTTAGCGCTACCAGCGATTCAGCTAAGCGTACAGCCGCCGCTACGGCATCAATGACGGGTACCTGTAGCTCGGCTTCTAAAGCTGTATCTAAGCCACTCATCCCCGCACAACCCAGACAAATGGCTTCGGCTCCATCTTCGGCGATCGCTTGCTGGCTAGCGGTGATCAAGGCGGCTAAGGTCGCGTCTCGACACTGCTCTGTCTCAAGCACGGCTAGGGGGGTCGTGCGTACCGAAGCACACCGCTGGCTCAGCCCTGTTTTGGCGATGGTTTTTTCAACCATGTCGCGGACTCGGTGGAGCGTCGTAACCACGCTCCATTTAGCGGCTAGCATGTTCGCCACATAAAGGCTAGCTTCAGCAATGCCCACTACGGGGCGTTGGGTGATTTCGCGGGCGGCTTCAATTCCCGGATCACCCCAGCAAGCCAAAACAAAAGCGTCTGCTGTTTGGTCAAGCACAATTTGCTCTAAAATGCCGGGAATCGCCAGATACTCGTCGTAATAGCTTTCAATCGAGGCAGGCCCCGTTTGCGGTTGGGTGGTGACCAGCTTGGTTTGGGGTGAACAAATGGCTTGGGCGACCGCGTCAATACCCCGCGTCATTGCCGCTGAGGTGTTGCCATTGATGACGGTAATGTGTATAGAGCGATCGCTAGCCACTGGCTTTATCCTTCTGGTAAAGCTGAACTGGCTCGCAGCATCGCGAGCAGTCCCGGAATATCTTCTTTCAGCAAAATGCTGATTTCTCCTGAGTCTACTTTGCCACTGCGATCGCTTGTCACTTCAATCCAGTAAGCATAGCGATCGCCCTCTCTCAATTCTCCTTGAATCAGCAAATTTGGGTTGTTGCTGATTGGCGAGTCGGCGGTTGGGTAAACATAAATCGGCTGCGATCGCTGGTAGTCTGAAAAAACGTCGGTACCATAGATCACCCGCAAAGATTCTTCTAAGCGATTGAAGCTTACGCCGTTGATCATGTCAAAGAGGGCAATGCGCTCAGTGCGAATTTGGCGAGGCTGGATGCTAGAGCGCAAGTTGCCGGGTGGAAAAATAGAAGCCTGAAACGTAAAGCGCTGCGCCGGAGTGTCTACTCGATTAACTAACAGACGCTCCCCTGGCCCCGGTCTTAAAGTCGGATTGGCCTGAATCCAGGCGGCTACCTCTGTCACCGTTTGTCCCGGCAAGGCCCAACTCGGCAGAGCCGTCACCAAGCCCAATCCTAAAGATAGCCAAAGGCTGTGTGCCCAAGTTTTCATGATGGTAACTCCTCAAACCCGACAGAACAGGTGAAATGACGCTAAATCAGGAGGGCTAGGGCTATGCTGACGCTGACGGCCTGCCCTAAACAGCGGCCAATCGCGACCATACACCCTGATACACCAATAAAGCGATCGCCGATGTACTGGCGCAGTCCGCCGCTGCCATGCCGCTTTATTAATGACACGTTATGGCCGAATTGTCATGCCTTTTAAGCAAAGTTATAGGGGCTTGGTAATGCCAAACCCCCTACCCGAAAATTTCAAACTTTGCTCACGAGCCAGTACGGAAAAACAAACCCCTGGCGTTAATATTCGGGAACAGAAGAATCCACTTCCCGGCTCCAGGCGGTGATGCCCCCTGTGACGTTAGTGCCTTCAATGCCTGCCTGCTTCAGAATGCCCAAAGCCTTGGCGGAGCGGCCACCCATCTTGCAGTGGGCAATGAGATGATGGCCGTTGAGCATTGATTTGATCTTTTCAACGCCGCTGCCATTTTCAATATCGGGTAACGGCACCAGCACCGATCCCGGAATTTTGGCAATTTCGTATTCGTTGGGGTTGCGAACGTCGATCAGCAAATAGTCATTTTCCTGACTATCTAGCAGTTCCTTGAGTTCACGAACTGACATCTCTGACAGTTCCGCTTGCTGCTTAGCGGCCTCAGCCTGAGCCTGGGGAATGCCGCAGAATTGTTCGTAATCTACCAGCTTTTCAATGACGGGTCGTTCAGGATTAGGCCGCAACTTTAGCTGGCGGAAGGTCATATCCAAGGCGTTGTAAAGCAGCAGACGGCCACTGAGGGTTTCTCCGGCACCCAAAATAATTTTGACAGTTTCGGTTGCCTGAATGGTGCCGATAATTCCGCAAAGCACCCCTAGCACACCCCCTTCAGCGCAGGAGGGTACCAGCCCCGGCGGTGGCGGTTCCGGATAGAGGTCACGGTAATTTGGCCCCCCTTCATAATTAAAGACGGTAGCTTGCCCTTCGAAGCGGAAGATTGAACCATAGACATTGGGCTTATCTAGCAAAACGCAAGCATCGTTGACTAGATAGCGGGTAGGAAAGTTATCGGTGCCATCGACGACAACGTCGTAGTCGCGCATAATATCCAGCGCATTTTCTGCACTCAGGCGCGTTTCGTAGAGGTCAACCTGACAGCTCGGATTAATCTCTAAAATTCGATTTTTGGCCGACTCAATTTTGGGTTTGCCCACCCAAGAAGTGCCGTGAATAATTTGGCGCTGTAGGTTGGAGTGATCGACCACATCAAAATCGACAATACCAATGCGGCCAATACCTGCCGCTGCTAAATAGAGCAATAGCGGCGACCCTAAACCACCCGTGCCGATACACAACACACTGGCAGCTTTGAGCTTCTTTTGCCCATCTAGACCGACTTCGGGCAGGATGATGTGACGCGAATAACGCTCGTAATCGTCTTTGGTCAGTTGGATTTCATCCAGATTGGGATTGAGCATAACAGTTCGTGGAGAGGGTAAGCAGTAAAAACGGTCAGGATGACAGCAAAATCAAATTGCCGCAGCCAGGTTATGACATCAAGGAAGAAACGGGCGTAGCTGTAGACGTTGCAATGGCTTCTGCATGGAACTGATGCTGGTCGTCTAAACACCAGCTTTGCAGATCTTGCGATCGCCCTTGGCAAACTGAAACAATGACGTAAGCATAATCAGCCCAGGCTAGCTGGCGATCGCACTCGGATGGGATGGCTGGGTGGTCAGGATGGGAGTGGTAAACCCCAATAATATTGAGCTGACGATCGCGAGCTTGCCGTTGCACGGTGAGTAAATCGCGCGGATCAATCCAGTAACGGCGACGACGGTCGGGTTCAGGCGGCTGTTCCCCTGAGCCATCTGACCTGTCTGCAATTGCTGCAACCTGCGGATTCCAGTTATTTTCCAGCGCAATCACGTCAGCCACTTGTCGCTGAGTCACCTCACCGAACTGTATTTGACCCAGCAATAGCCCACAACACTCTTCTGGGTAGGTGCGCTCTGCGTGTTCGCGGATATGGCTAATCTGGTCAGGCGACAGGGTTAAAGTCACAGGGAAAGAGGCCGACGATCAAAACAATTCAGACTCCCTATTGTAATTCACAGGCTTATTCTATTGAAGTCATTCGTCAGATTGGCAGCAAAGCTGATCGGCAATTTGGTCTAAGGCAACGGCACGCGAGGCTTTGAGTAAAAGGCGATCGCCCTTTTCTAGAAAGCCCTGTAGCCGCTCTAGCAAGTCTGCGTGAGTGTTAAATTTTTCGCTAGGTACCGGAGCGGCTCCGGCGGCTAGGGCATCTGCTTCGACAGGATCCGCCAGAATAAACAAATGGTCGAGTTGTAGCTGCTTGACGACCTGGCCAATTTGATGATGAAATTCAGGCGATCGCGCCCCCAGTTCTTTCATTGTGCCGAGGACAGCAATGTGGCGTTTGCCCGGTGTTTCAGCCAGCAAATGCAGCGCTGCCGTCATCGACTCTACCCCGGCATTGTAGGTTTCATCTAGCAGCCAGATATCTGCCGCGATCGCCCGTCGCCGCGCGCGACCGCTGGGTAACGTTACGGTAATGCCTTTAGCTAGAGAACGCCAGTCTAGCCCAAGAGCCTGCATAACAGCGATCGCCGCTAAATAGTTAAGGGCGTTATGCTGCCCCGGTAGCGGCAGCGGTAGCCTTACCCCCTCGACCATTAAGGTCGTGGCATCAATTAAGTGCCCCTGCACCGTTCCCCCAGTCAAACCATAGGTTATCTGGCGACCTTGCCAGACGGTGGCTGCGGTTTTGATCAGCCGTTCGTTGTCATCGTTGAGGATGGCTACGCTAGTGGCGGGTAATTCGGCGAGCAGTTCGCACTTAGCCTGGGCGATCGCCTGCTCCGACCCTAAACGGCCAATATGGGCAGTGCCCACATTGGTAATCACGGCTATATCGGGTTGAGCCAAACGGCTGAGGAGGGCAATTTCTCCGGCTGCCCGCATGCCCATTTCAATCACGCCAAACTGGTGGCTAGGTTCAAGCGATAGCAGGGTTTTAGGGACGCCAATCTCGTTGTTGTAATTGGCCTGAGTTTTAAGCACAGATCCTTGGGTCGCTAAAGCAGCGGCAATCAGCTCTTTGGTCGTGGTTTTGCCGACTGATCCCGTAATGGCGATAATTTTAGCGTTTGCCCGTTCGCGCCACCAGCGACCGAGCTGCTGATAAGCCACCAGCGTATCGGCTACTCTCAACAGCGGATACGACGTCTCGCTGATGGCTGCGGTTTCATTGACGACCGCCGCAACTGCCCCAGCCGCGATCGCGGCTGCCACAAACTGATGACCGTCAAACCGTTCGCCCACCAAAGCCACAAACAACGATCCCGGCACTAACTCGCGGGTATCGGTCACGATTGCGGTAAGAAATGTGTCTGGCTTGGCGATCGCGCGGTTCCAGCGGGCATTAATTGCAGCGGCGACGTCTACCAGGCTTATCTGACCACCCATGATTTCATCAGCTTCTAACACCACTGTTTTCATTAAATCAGCAGTGGTGGCGCTTCAGCAGAAATACGGTTTAACAGATAAAACCGGAACCAAAAGGGCAATTTTCAATTCAATCAATTGAGCTATCTCAACCGGAGTTCACCCGTCATTCACACTTCAGGATTAATCTCTAGAGCAAGCCTATTTGTCTCAGCGAAAGACTTTTCTTGGTTACATCATTTATTCGTATAAACTCTGAAATCTTTACTGAATCTTCAATGACAAATCCCTTACCAAGCCAGCAATCAGAACTTGTACAGACTAAGGTAAGTAGAAGGAACGGCCAAAATTTAGTATAAAAACTGACGCTTTAAGCTGTCTACACAGCGTTTAATTGGGATAGGCAGCAGCGGCAGGGTATGGCATGATGGGTCGAGTGTTTCTCTCCTGCTATTAGGCTTTCTAAATTGTTTCTGGGAATATAGGTTTTTATTAACGATCAGTGAGCAATTCAACCAGTTATAGCAACAGATTTACCAGCCCAGAGGAACAGCGGCTATACGATCACTTGCTCCACCAAGTTGAGTTAGAAGCCCCTGATAAGCTGGTTGAGCGCTTTCGGCTGCTCTTTATTGAAGGCGTTGGCTATCCCGATCGCGATGTTTTGCTCACCCTGGACAATATTGTTTGCTCTAAGCGCGTTGACGACTATTTTCGCTACATTCTCAATCGCTGTTGCCACATTCTGATCAACCGCTGGCAAACCAGTCGCCATATGCAAACGGCGATTCCGCAGCTAGTCGATCTCTTCGAGACGGGCCCTAGTAAGCAAATCTCAGAGCTTTCGCGAGCGCGGGCGGCTCGCTGCTTGCGAGAGCTAGTAGGCCAGTTTAAAGAAACAGAACAGTTTGTCACGTTAAAGCGCCTTTCGCGGGTCGTCAGCGAAAGACCTGAGTTTCACCCTCAGGCGGGTTCGCGTCCGTTAGGAACCTTAATCAAGCGCTATCCCTATCTTTACGGCCATTGCCTGGTTAGCGAAGACAGCACCTGTGAGCATCAGCGTACGGTTCGTAATTTGCAATTTCAGGCTCAGCAGCGTTTTGAAGTTGACTTGTCTCAATACGTCACTTACCGGGTGCGCCGTTCGCGGCTGCGCCGCCAGGGTGAAGCAGAAACGGCTCATCGTCTTTTGCGGCCTGTTACCAATCCGACCTTGCTCAGCGATCGCGATTTGGTTGCCTCTCTCCGGCAATTTACTGGGCGGGTGGAAGCCAACGGTAGCTACCGTGATGTTGCCCAGCGCTTTAAAACTCAAAACTGTCAGACTAGCCAGACATTTGGGGCGTTCAAAGACGATTTGTATGACTACGTCACCGCTGGTATTGATCCTGAGTACGGTCAGCGGCAGTTTAACAACCTGCTACACAAGCACCTGAGCCAAATTTATCCAGAAAATGACGCTCAGCCACTCAACGATTTTTTGCTGGTGCGAACCTGTAGCCAGTTGTTTAACTTTTTGGTGGTGGATGCCTCTACCCATCCCCAACACTTTGTTTTTGTAGATTTGATTAGCAATTTGGGCGCAATGCTGACTACAGGAATTTTGCTGAAAGTATTGCTAATTTGCAGCAAAGTCAAACCCTATCTAGAGCGGCGCTTGTCTATTTTGTTTAACCACTATGAGTCGGCAACGCGAGACACGGTTTCCTGGCTGGTTCAAGTGCTAGAAAATTTGAACCTGGCGCTGAGTCTTAATTTTGGCTCTGTAGATTTATCTCACGTTCTTTAAGCGAGAGCTAAAGGCCGCAAGCAGAATTAAAGATTTTCTGTTAGCGGCTTTTCTTCAGGCTGCTCTCGGCCTTTTTGGCTGTTGAGAAAGGAGTGCTAGAGCGCTCTGTAGACGGTTGCAAAGCTGTAAGCTAACGGCTTGAAGTTTTTCCGGCTAAATTAATTCGATCGCTCACCTGCCGTACGGTTTGAGCCAGATTCAAGTCTCGTTTGATCAGGCGATTGATTTTGTCACAGCTATACATAACGGTGGTGTGGTCTTTGCCGCCAAACTCTTCGCCGATTTTGGGCAGGCTCAAGTCGGTGTGCTGACGCATAAGATACATCCCTACCTGCCGCGCTAGGCTAATTTCACGCCGCCGGGAATTGCCTTTGAGATCGTCCATTGAAACGGAAAAGGCTTCTGCTACCGCAACAATCACGGATGTAGGCGAAGCTTCAACCTTCTCAGAAGGGGGATTGAGGACGGGGGCTAAGTTTTCTACCGTCATAGACAGCCCTGAGATGGACGTGTAGGCGATCGCTCGAATCAGCGCCCCCTCTAGCTCTCGAATATTGGAAGTGTAGTTAGAGGCGATAAACTCTACTACATCTCGCGGTAGCCGCACATTTTCGTACTCGGCTTTTTTCTGCAAGATTGCCATCCGAGTTTCTAGGTCGGGTGGCTGAATATCGGCAATTAGCCCCATCGAAAAGCGCGAGCAAAGTCGCTCTTGCAGCCGGGGAATTTGGCTAGGCGGTCGATCCGAAGCCAGCACAATTTGCTTGCCTGATTCGTGCAGGGTATTGAAGGTGTGGAAAAACTCTTCCTGCGTGTATTCCTTCCCCTCAATGAACTGAATGTCGTCTACCAGCAAAATATCGGCGGCGCGGTAAAGTTCGCGAAAGCGCTGCATGCTGTCTCGTCGAATCGCTGCAATCAGGTCGTTAGTGAACTGCTCAGTCGAAACATAGGAAACACGAGCATTGGTGTCAATTTCTAAGCGATAGTGGCCGATGGCCTGCATCAAATGGGTTTTTCCTAGCCCAACCCCGCCGCACAAAAACAAAGGGTTAAACTCCCGTCCGGGTGACTCGGCTACCGCCAGTGCCGCCGCGTGAGCCATGCGGTTGTTAGCCCCGACCACAAAGCGAGAAAAAACAGCTTTAGAGTTGAGTTCTGGCGATCGCGATCGCGCAGTTGCGATCGCTTCGGGTGCTTCGGCGGGGGCGGCTAGCGTCCGTTCAGAAGCGATCCCAGAAGGGGCGACCGCTGGTGGTGGCGGTGCGGTAACGGCTTCCGTCGCGGCTACTGTCACCTGAATTTCTACGGGATGGCCAACAATATCACAGACTACGTCAGCAATTGTACTGACGTAGTGCTTTTGCAGCCAGTTGCGGGCAAAAGGATTGGGGGTGGAGATGACCAAGTTATCTTGACCAAATTCCTGAATGCAGGCAGGTTTGATCCAAGTTTCGAAGGTAGGGCGACTTAGCTGCTGCTGCAGCCGATCTAAGACCTGGCTCCACAGTCCCTCAAATCCCTTTTCCACGGCCAAACCTCCTCGATAAAAAATCGTCAGCGCCTTAGGAAGCCAGTCAGACAACCACCCGCATACGCCTCAAAATTGAATGTAAGCTATCGGATTTAGCAGCAATTACCCTACCGACACGCTGGGCAACCTCAAAAACTGTTTAGCTGGTATGGATCACGTCAAGTCAGCAGCCGTTGTTGATGTCGGGATTTACTAGCGTACTAGATATAAGGCTAAAGCAACCGTTCAAATTCTACATATAGCGCTTTAAATAATATTGCCTGAACTTGGTTTTGATAGGAGGGGGGTGAAGTTGCTCTACAGTCTCTATCAGTGGTGGCGACAATCTAGCCGTCACCTGCTGTTAGATCCGATCGCCGCGATCGCTGATGGATAGCGGCAGCCGCCAGCGTTCAGCCCCTTCAATAGCTGAACGTCGCTCGACAGAAAAGCTTTGCTTCTGCCTGCTACCCTCAGCCTTTTGCTTTTAGCGACAGGCTGCCGTCAAGCTGGAACTTGATTGAAGATCTGCTAGTCTGAGGAGTCAATTCTTGTCTTTAGAATAAAGGCAAATCCTTAAACTATTGAAACCTGCGGGTTTAAAATCGCCCTGAATCAGCTTCGTTCAGACAATACACAGACTCCAAATTTACGTTAGCCGTTTAGAGAACTTAGCATATCAAGCGCTGGTGCTGCTTTGGTTGCCCTATCGCTCTCCTAGCGGTATACGGATGTTTTCTAGTTGGTAAGAGAAGCCCCCATGACACGCAATCCTTTACAAAATTCTAATGATTTGCCAACGTCTGACCAGGCTCCTATTGCCAGCCCGCAACCTTATCGGTGGCAGGGGTGGCGGCAGGGGTTGGCTTACTTTTTGTTAACTCTCACGGGTACGGGCGCAATCTTTTTAGCCAGCCGTAATGTCTCTTCTGGTGCGGTGATGCCTGCTCCTTTGGTTAGCCAGGTGCCGCCTGCCGGATCAAATCGGCTGCTGAGTCAAACGGGCACTAACTTCATTGCCGCTGCGGTTGAGCGGGTTGGCCCTGCGGTTGTGCGCATTGACGCCTCACGTACCGTTACGCAGCGCCGTCCTAGGGTGTTTGATGATCCGTTCTTTCGGGAGTTTTTTGGTGACTTTGGCGTGCCCGAAGCGCCCTCAACCCGGGTGGAACGGGGTACAGGGTCGGGTTTTATTATTGATGCCGATGGCTTGATCTTGACGAATGCTCATGTGGTTGAATCGGCGGATGAGGTTGTTGTCACCTTAAGAGATGGGCGGGAGTTTAGGGGCGTCGTTGTGGGGCAAGATTCGTTGACGGATGTTGCCGTCATTCGCGTTGAGGCGAGCAATTTGCCCACGCTGTCAATGGGGGATTCGGCAGCGATTCGCCCCGGTGAGTGGGCGATCGCCATTGGCAATCCTTTAGGGCTAGACAATACCGTTACCGCAGGCATTATTAGCGCTACAGGCCGCAGCAGCGCTCAGGTACAAGTTCCTGATAAGCGGGTTAGCTTTATTCAAACCGATGCCGCGATCAATCCGGGCAACTCTGGCGGGCCGCTGCTCAACGATCGCGGTGAAGTCATTGGCGTCAATACGGCCATTATTGGCGGTGCCCAAGGGTTGGGGTTTGCAATTCCGATCAATACGGCGCTAGACATTGCCGAACAGCTAATTGCCAATGGCCGAGTCGATCATCCCTATCTAGGGGTGCAGATGCGGACGTTGACGGAACCCCTGCGAGATTCAATTAACGCCAATCCGCGAACCCGTCTGCAAATTACGGCTGAGTCTGGCGTTGTTGTACTGGGAATTGTCCGTAATTCCCCGGCTGAGCAGGCGGGCATTGAACCAGGAGACGTGATCGTTAAAATTGACGACACCCTGATTACTGAGGCTGAGCAAGTACAGCAAATTGTCGAAGAAACAACCATTGGTCAACCGCTGCAAGTTGAACTCAACCGTTCTGGCCAAACGCTGAGGCTAGACGTTAGTCCAGCCCCCTTGCCGCAAACGGCGCAGCGGCGTTAGCGTACTGACAGAGACAACGTCATTCTTCAGCAAGGGTAAGCGATGAGCCAACCTTTAGAAATTATTCAACTGGGCCATCTGGGGCTACGGCAGGTGGCTCAGCCCGTGGCCGAAATTGCAGACGAGCGCTTCCAGCAGCTCATCGATCGCCTGATTGTGACCGCCCAACAAGCTAAAGGCGTGGGGATCGCCGCCCCGCAAGCCGCCTACAGCGATCGCCTGTTTATTATGGCTTCGCATCCCAATGCCCGCTATCCAGACGCGCCGACAATGCCGCCGACCGCCTTGATCAACCCAGCCCTGATTGCTCATAGCGATCAGCGGGTGAACGGTTGGGAAGGGTGTCTGAGCGTTCCGGGGATTCGGGGGTGGGTACCGCGCTACAGCGAAATTGAAGTGGAATACTGGGATCGCTGGGGCGATCGCCAGCAGCAGGTACTAACCGGATTTTTAGCCCGGATTTTTCAGCACGAACTGGATCACCTCAATGGTCTGGTGTTTTTAGACCGGGTGGAGCAAACAACCGACCTCGTCAGCGAACAGGTGTATCAAGATCGCATCGTTGGGACGCCACCCCCAGCTTGAGGATCCACTCAAATTCGCAGCCTAGCAGCGAAACAAACCCAACTAAATTCTGCCGCGCCAGTCTAGCACCTGCTCGGCCTGGTAAGCGCCAAAGCTACGGATGGCTTTGAGTTCAATTTGGGCGTAGGTGCCTGAGCTTAAGTGGCTACCGCTGATGGGCAAGCGCCCCAGATTGAGGACAAAGCGGTTGTGGTTTAGGCTGATGAGTTCGGCAGGTACGACATCTTCATAGCGGCTGATGTAGCGGGTGCGCGGGCCATCGCTGCGGTTGGCGGCGGTGGTGCTGTAGGTAAGGTAAAACTGAGTTGTCAACTGCTCGGCCTGCCCGCCCAAATCGACTACCGCCACCTGAAATTGGTTGCTGCGGCCTGAAATTTCTCCCCAGGCAAGTTGGGTGGCTTCGCTGGCTCGCAAAGCCTCCTTCACGGTGTAGGTTGTCAGGTCATCTGAGAAGGCAGCGTCCCCCATCACCCAGAGCGCTGCCGAAAAATCAGGCTCTACCTGGCCGTTGTCTTGTAAATTCAGCGTCACGTCAGTAGCGGCAAAGTCGCTGAGGGGGCGCGATGCTGACCAAGTGAGGGCAAAGCGCCCTTCTACCCGTCCGGCATAGGCTCGGTAAGTCTCGGCAACGATTGAGCCAGGAGCCAAAAGCGATCGCGCTCCGCTCTGGGTCTGCCACAAATTTTTAGAAAGCCGTACGGGTTCGGTCAGTTGAACCAGCGATCGCGTCTGGCTGGGCTGCTCGGCTAGCAAAGGCTCTAGCTGATTAATTAGGGCAACTTGCCCTGGTGAACCCTCGCGGCCATCGCGGCCATCTTGGCCGTCGCGACCTGAATCGCCATCGCGACAGGTATACTCGCGGGTTCGGCAACGATAATCAGACTGGCCGGGGGTGCCTGTACACTGGCGCACTTGCCAGCGGCGATCGTAACAATCACACCCTGCGGCTCCCTGTCCGCCGCGCCCACCGCGCCCCGCTCTGCCTCCCTGCGCGTCCACAAAAAGACGCTGCAAGTTGACCTGCTCAGCATAATAAATGCTCAGAGCGCCGCCATTGCCGCCATCACCGCCATCGCCACCATCACCGCCATCGCCGCCATCGGCTGCCTGCAAATCATAATCTCTATCGCGTGGCTGACGAGAGCAAGACGGGCGATCGCCATTTTCACCATCTTCCCCCGCTTCGCCGTCGCCACCCCGCAAAAACAGCGTTTGTCCGGCTCCGGTTGCCGTCACCGTCTGACTGGCTCCCGGACGTCCGCTTTGGCCGTCGCGCCCGTCGCGGCCATCACTACCGTCAGAGCCAAAATGCACCACCCGATCGGCCCAGGCCGCTACCGTGCAGCTATCAATCAGCGATACTGAAACCACACATAAAAGAGCGATCGCGATCGCCAACAGCCCAAATTTTTTCAACCGACGCATGATAAACCCATCCAGCTCTGCGGATAAAAATAGTCAGTATCAGTAGTTTCACTGATTTGACGTTTAATTCCGCCAAAAAGCTCCTGAGTACCCGGCAAAACTTTACACCGCCAGCAACCGCCACCAGCGTTGAGAGACGGCAAAGGCTGCAAGCCGCTGGTAGAAAAGCTTTCCTTTAGCCCTCTAGGCTCAAACGTTAGCTATAGCTGCTTAAACGGGGGGGTGGCTCTACCTAGCCATTGCGCCCCCAAAATCAGCCTTAGGCGGCAATTGGTTACTCCAACCATTCTGGCGGTAGATTTTGTCAATTCTTCAGGCAACTTCAAATTACTTCGTGTTATTTTGTCTATGAACACATTGCTATGAGTGATGGCTGCGATCGCGCTAGCCACCAAGGTTAAGCCACTTAAAAGGCTGAAAACCTCTAACAGCAAGCCTTTTGTCTTGGCTTTAGCTATATCGGGCAGTTGTTCAAAGTTTCCAAAGTGACCGACTAATTCACTGAGCAGGTTGGCTGTCGCAGTGTTTTTTTTAGCTCGGTCGTCGCCAACCTGGTTTTTGCTTGATTCTGCTTAGTTCTGAAAAACAGGGGTTTTGATGGATACCACCACCACGCTGGGACTTATTGCCGGATCTTTAACCACCCTGGCTTATTTACCTCAGTTGATTAAGACCTGGAAGACAAAATCAGCCGAAGATATTTCTTGGGGCATGTTAATTACTTTGTGCCTGGGCATTTTGCTGTGGCTGGTGTACGGCTCCTATATTCATGACCTGCCCGTTATTTGCGCCAATGTCGTCACCCTGGCGCTGGCTTCTATTATTTTGGGGCTTAAAGTTTATTACCGCTCATTGCGCAAGGCATAAGTCAGCGTGGATCGCTAGCCAAATGCAGGGCGGCTGCTGGCTGGTATAGTCTACTCGATGGCGACAGTGAGCCGGAATGAGCAAATAATCGCCTGGGTTGAGCGTGTAGCGATCGCCATCTTCGTAGGTGACAACCGCCTGCCCCTGTAGCAGCACTACCCACTCCGCTTGTGGTTGGTCGTACCACTGACCAGCAGGCGTTTGCTGGCCGCTAGAAACGATGCGCTCAATCAAAACCTTTTCGCCCCGTGCCAGCGGTTCAAAACATTCCGCTTCTGGCAGCGACCCAGCCAACTGAAAAAGGTTATTCATCTGAGGGCGGCAAAATTCGAACTCTGGCAAACTTAAGACCGTTGACGCCCTGTAGTGGCTCAACCAAGCCTTGCTCAATGGTGTCTTCTACCCAGCCTTCGCGGTGTAAATAGTGCAAATACTGGCGGTACTCGTTCCACTCGTCGGCGGTAGAGTAAACAATGGTTAACATGCCGGGTTGGGTAATGCGCTGGCGACCTTGGGTATCGACGGCTTTGTCAATTCGTTTTTTGACAATTTCGTAACGAGTATCGCGTGAGCCGCGCACTTCAAATAAGCGCTCGGTGGCCTCGTCGTGGGAGATATCCACGGTAGAATCTTGCACCAAAACCAGATGGGTGACTTCTAAATGGGTGTCGCAGGTTTCTTTCAGATGAAACGCCACTCGGCCACAGTCGCAGACGGCTCTAAGCTGCTCGTAGCGGAGGCTACGAAGCTGAAAAGGCGAAAACCCTGGATCAATGGATTTGCCAACGTAGAGCATGTGATCGATGCCATCGGTGGCTTCTACGTCGCAGTAGTGCCGCGTAATCGCCTGCATGTTCTCTTGCCAGCGCGTCCAAGTGTCGCGTAGCAGGTTGTTAATGCGCTGAATGGTTTTGTCGTAAATCGATCGCGCGGTATAAACACATTGCTGCTCGTTGTCACAAGCGTCGCGATAGGCGGCGACGGCGGCGGCGGCGGCGGGGCTGCAACGGGCAAAATAGTCGAAATTGGGTTCTAAATTTTCGCTGAGGTAGCGGATAAAGGTAACTTCAGCATCTACGGTGATGCCCTGCTTAATTTTTTCGACGTGGCTAAGTAAGTCGAGGCGAAATTGCTGGGCAAAGGCATAGGGCTTGGTGCTGCAAACCGCTTCAATGATCGATAAAGCCAGCTCAAATTGAGCCAGCAGGTCAGACTGAATGGCTCGATTGCGTTCGCTCGACGACCCGCGAATATCTGAAATGCCGTATAGCGGATACACGTCTGTAAAGGCGATGGGTTCGGGTGGCAAGCCCCAACTGCGGCGTTCGGCTTCTTCTTCAAAGCGCCAGCGAACTGAGCTGTGAATGTTGGTAAAGCGATCTTGAGTGGTGTAGCGCATGGCGGCGGTCAAAGCGGGCACGAGCGTAGTGGCGTTGTGAACGTCGCGGTTGTCAAAAGCATAGGCGCGATCGCTGGCCATGCCCACCAGTCCTAAAAGCCGCCGAGCCATGCTGCCTGAGTGAATAGACTTGGTCACTAGCGGAATAATCAACAGCGATCGCGCTCCCCGGTCGGCAATCGATTGCTCACAGGGGGTTAGCGTCACAGCAGAGAGGTCTGGAATATTCAGCACGGTGCCGCGCTCGGCTGCTTTTAAAAATAGAGAGGTTTGCAGCGATTCAACTGAATAAGAGTGAACCTGCCACTTAGACTGATCGAGGTCGGTAAACAACTTGGCCTGTTCGTTTTCAGCGCTCATAATCAGGCTATCGGCAGCGCGAAACAGCCCCCGCATTAGCTCATTGGCGCGGCTAAACTTGTGGGGTTGCAGCACCGACTCGCGCCCAATTAAAAGCTGAACCAGAGTGTTAATGGTTTCACGCTCAGTCACTTCGGTGCCTTCTAGCAGCAGAAAGCCCGTTACGCGGTAGGGGTGGTGTTGCAGTTGTTGCAGACAGATCCATAGCGGCGATTCTGTTTCGTAAAGCTGCGCCATGACGTGCTCTAAAGTGGGTTGTCTGCCCAAACACTGCCGTAGCGGTTGTTCTAAGTCGGGCGAGAGCGCTTGAACTTTGAGGCACTCACTGCTAAGTCTGAGTTCAACTTTACAAAGCAGTTCGCTCTGGGTTTGGCGACATGACAAAATAACAGGTTCTTCTAGCAGGCGGGCAGGCAGCAGCGATCGCTGAGGATAGAGATAAGCCAAAATCGCCTGGAGTAAATGGTGCTGAAGAATTTGCTGAACCCGAGTTTGCTCGTCTGGCAGCAACATATCTAGCAGCCCAATGCCACTATCACCGCTGGCAACAATGGCAGATTCAGCAATGCCCACGGTTTGGCAAAAGCACTGATTGGCAAACTGAAGCTGTAGCGTTTGCGGCTCTAGAATGGCCATCGGCAACCGACTATGCCGTTTTAATAAATTAAGCCAAGCTGCCGCCGAGGGTGGGGCAAATGGCTCAGCCTGACTGAGCGCCGAAACTGTAGCCGCAGGCGATCGCATATCGGCTGGTGGCTCAGCCTGAGCAGCGATCGCGTGCCTACCTTCATGATGGGGTGCGTCAGGCGACGGGGGCATAGGCGAACCTATTAAAAACTACTTTTAGCCTACCCCCTAATTCCCGGCTAAGTATACAAGAATATCCCGCTACTGAAACAAGCTTTATCTGCGTGAGCCTGAGAAATAAAAATTGTGTAGCTCCGCTCGATCAATCCGGTGCTAGGCCAGTCAGCGAGTTCTGAACCAAACCCTCTAAAATAGAAAAACCGACTGTGCCCTAAGCGAGTTCTCTGGCTTAGCGCCAGCTATGATTTGATTCTGCTGAAGCGAGACACCCTTTTCTTATGTTTGAAGCCCTCTCTGAGCGTTTAGAAGGAGCCTGGAAGAAACTACGCGGCCAAGACAAAATCTCTGAAGGTAACGTGCAAGAAGCGCTGCGGGAAGTGCGGCGGGCGCTACTGGAAGCCGACGTTAACCTACAGGTCGTTAAAGAATTTGTTGCTGAGGTTCAAGATAAAGCCCTGGGGGCAGAAGTTGTTCGCGGCGTTCGTCCTGACCAGCAGTTTATCAAAATCGTTCACGATGAACTGGTGAGCCTGATGGGGGATACCAACGAACCCTTGGCGCAGGCTCGTACAGCGCCGACCATTGTACTGATGGCAGGTTTGCAAGGAACGGGTAAAACCACCGCTTCAGCTAAGCTGGCTTTGCATCTGCGCAAACAAAATCGCAATGCGCTGCTGGTGGCTACGGATGTCTACCGTCCGGCAGCGATTGATCAGTTGGTGACTTTGGGTAAGCAGATCAATGTGCCTGTCTTTGAACTGGGGGCAGAGGCCAACCCGGTAGAGATTGCCCAGCAGGGGGTGGCTAAAGCGCGTCAAGACGGTATTGACACGGTCATTATCGACACGGCAGGCCGTCTGCAAATTGACCAAGACATGATGGCCGAACTGGCTCAAATTAAAGAAACCGTCAACCCGAATGAGGTGTTGCTGGTTGTAGATGCGATGACCGGGCAAGAGGCGGCTAACCTCACCCGCACCTTTCATGAGCAGATTGGCATTACTGGGGCAATTTTGACCAAAATGGATGGCGACTCGCGCGGTGGTGCGGCGCTGTCAGTGCGGCAAATTTCGGGTAAGCCGATTAAGTTTGTGGGGGTGGGCGAAAAGGTTGAGGCGCTACAGCCTTTTTACCCTGAACGGATGGCGTCGCGTATTTTGGGTATGGGCGATGTGCTGACCCTGGTAGAAAAAGCCCAAGAAGAAGTCGATTTAGCTGATGCAGAAAAACTGCAAGAAAAAATTCTAGAAGCTAAGTTTGATTTCAACGATTTTCTCAAGCAAACTCGCTTGATGAAAAATATGGGTTCCCTGGGCGGCATTATGAAGCTGATTCCTGGGATGGCGAACAAAATTTCGAGTGAGCAGCTAGAACAAGGGGAAAAGCAGCTTAAACGGGTGGAGTCGATGATTAATTCGATGACGCTGCAAGAGCGCAAAAATCCTGAATTGCTTTCTAGCTCACCGAGTCGTCGTCGTCGCATTGCTGAAGGTTCTGGCCATAAAGAAAAAGATGTCAGCAAGCTAATTAGCGATTTTCAAAAAATGCGATCGCTGATGCAGCAAATGGGTCAAGGCTCGATGGGAATGCCCGGTATGGGTGGCTTTCCGGGGATGGGCGGCGGCTTTCCAGGGATGGGCGGCGGTGGTATGCCCGGTATGGGGGGCGGTGGCCCAGCGCCTGGGTTTAGAGGCTATAGCGGCCAAGCTAAGAAGAAGAAAAAAGCTAAAAAGAAAAAAGGGTTTGGACAGCTATAGGCGGCTAGCTTGCTCTCTTTTTTGAGCCATTGTTGGCTGGGGCTGAGGGGGTGGTCGGCAGGGGGATGAGTGCCCCTGCCGGGGATGGTGACGTTAGCGATCGCCTAAGCCCATAACCCGCTTGGTCAAAATTCGCATGACTTTGTCAGAGTCGGGAATGGGCAAAACGCCTGACCATTCGTGAATGGCGGCGTAGTGACGCTGATACATTTGCAAAACGTGATCGTTGACGACGAGCAAAGAGCCGATGGCGATGACGCGCAAAATTTCGGGTTTGTCGTCAATTGGCAGCGTTAAGGGGCTTAGCTGGCGGGCTGAGCGGGGAGAGTCTGTCATTGGTTTTTTCCTGTTTTGTTGGTGTTTGATCAAGAGCGCCCAAACACCAACAAGCCACCCCGTTGCAACTGCATAGCAAAGCGGGATGGCTACAGGATAAAATCGCCATAGCCTCCGTGCTGGCCTTGACAGCGTTGGGGGTTAGCTCTCTAGACAGTGTGGCTGCACGTCTAGGGAGCGCTTGGGTTGTTCGAGCGCTTAATGGGTGAATATACCGGAAGTGGAGCCAAGAGGCAACCGTAATTTTTGATGGTGGCTGAGCTTTGTTAGAGCCGCGCTTTCACGCCGCTACCTGAACCCCAAAACGCTACAAAGGCGATCGCTAATCTTCAAACTGAGTAATTTCAACTGAGCTTCAAGCTTCTTCAAACTTTCTTTTTAAAATTAGTAAGGATTTCCAAGTGATTTCTGGGAAACATGAATCAAACCTATTAGTTTCCTAGGGGTTTAGGCTTTGCTTTTCGATCCTGCATACTGCCGTACTGAGGGAGATGTTGAAAGTAAGCTCATTGTTCAATATCTGCTACCAGCATTAGGATACTCTCAAAAAGATTGGTATCAAGAAATTGCTCTTGGCAGTATTCGCCTTGATTTTCTTGCTTTTGCTGCACAGGTTATTCCTTTTGATTTGAGTGATGGATCACCTCTAAGTTTGGTTATAGAAGCCAAAAGCCCTCAACGAAAGCTAGACCCTTATGCTCGACGCTTGAGACAGTATCTAACAAGTCTTCATGCCAATCATGGAATTTTGACGAATGGCAAAGAATTTAGAATCTACGAACGATTTGGCGAGAGCCTCAGAATTTTATTCAAATGTTCTGGCACCGAAATTTGTGACAGGATTGAAGAAATTAAATATTACATTGGCAAAGAATCTCTAAAAGACAGAAACGCTAGAATTTCCCCTATAGAACCAGCTAACAACAATCGGAGGAGAAACGTGAAGGTTATTTCGGTATATCACAACAAGGGTGGCGTAGGTAAAACGACAATATCCGTCAATTTAGCTGCTGCTCTACGGAAAAAAGGCTATAGTGTTCTCTTAATTGATCTAGACTCTCAAGCCAATTCAACATTTGCCACTGGCTTAGTCAAATTTCAGTTTGAGGAAGACGACAATCTAAAAGACAATAATGTTTACCATTTACTTGAATCTGGTGACTTTAATTTTATTCCCGATGTCGCTCGTCAATCAAATGTATTTAATACACCAGAAATTGATGTTGTTCCTTCGCATATTAGCCTTATTCAAGGTCAATACACGCTAAATCAAATTAAAGCAAGTCAAACTAGACTTATTAAAAAACTCAAGCAAGAAGAAAAGAACTACGATTTTGTTATTGTTGATACGCCGCCATCAAGAGATATTTATGCTCAAGTTGCGCTGATAGCAGCACACCATTTAATTATTCCATCTGACCTGAAGCCCTTTGCAAATCAAGGACTTTCTAGTGTTCAGAGTTTTATTAAAGAAATTGATGAATTTAGAGAAAGCTTAAATAGAAAGCCTTTGAATATTTTAGGCGTGTTGCCTTCTAAAATATCAACAAATTCAAAGTCATTTCAAAACACCTTTCCTCGGCAAAAAGAAACAGTAGTTAGGCATTATGAACTTCCGGTGATGGATTCAATTATTTTTGAGAGAACTGCTCTGTCGCACTGTATTAACAAAACTTTGACTGTGGGTGATCTTGAAATCCCTGATCCGAAGTCTATTTTTGATTTTTCTAGGCAAGAGGTCAGTGCTAATCAATCGGCTGAGGAATTTGAGAATTTAGCGGAAGAAGTCCTTGAGAAAACGGAGAAAGCGTAATGGCTGAATTTGCTAAAGTTGACATTAAAGAAATTAGCTCTGATGTACCCCGCTCGAACTTCGATGAAGCCGAAATTGCTCATTTATCTGATGCAATTTTAGAAAGCGGTGGAATCATTCGACCAGTAGTTTTGAAGCAGGTAGATATTGACCAATATAAGGTGCTCGACGGCCATCTAGAATATTATGCAGCCGTAAGAGCACAAGAAAAAGATCCACGAAAAGCTGAAATGGTTAACGCTTTTGTCGTTACCACTAAGAATGAGAAAACGATTCAAAAGCAAATCGATGCTTTGAGAAAGGTTGATGATATTACAAGTGAAAAATCGATTTCAAAGCCGATAGCTTCTAATCAGGAAAACGATAACAGTGGTTGGATTACGAGCTTTGAGACAAGGTTGAGTCAACTTAGAGAAGAACTTTTTCAGGTAAATCGTGATAACGAAAGAAGATTGAAGAAGATTGAAGATAATCTTGAACCTCAAGCAGATCTTCTAGATCTACTGAATAGCCTTAGTCAAGAAAAGCTAGAAATAAAGCTGGCACAGTATGGAGTTTCTAACTATAGAAATCTCTCTTCCTTTATCTATGAAGCTCGTCTCAAAAAAGAGAAGAAAGCATTCTTAGATTACAAAGACGTAGTTTCATCAGTTAAAGGTTTAGGCGCGCAAAGAATGCTGTCTATAATCGATGGCTGGTCACGCATTAACCGGACTTAACCTTCATTTAATTGCTGTTGCGGCTTATTGCTTTCAGT
>NZ_JBQLZL010000036.1:77296-115052 GCF_052168255.1 Almyronema sp.
CATTTCGAAACAACCTGCTGCCGATGGGGAAAACCCGTAAAAAGGGGAGCGATCGCAGCCCTCGTCCCTTGCTACAGTAGATCGTGGATGGGTAAAGGCTATCAGCCCGCCCCCATCAACTTGCTATATCGGGATTTGATGGGTACTGACTTTCTCAATCAGCTCAACGTTTCTCAGCGTCGCGCCGTTGAACACTACTGCGGGCCGCTGCTCGTCGTCGCCGGGGCCGGATCCGGCAAAACCCGTGCCCTCACCTTTCGCATTGCCAACCTGGTGCTAACCCATCGGGTTGACCCCGAAAACATCTTGGCGGTCACCTTCACCAACAAAGCCGCCAAAGAAATGAAAGAGCGGATTGAAAAGCTGTTTGCCGAGCAAATGGCTCAAGAAAAACACAGCAAACCGCTAGACGCCTTACCCGCCTACGACCAAACCAAACTGCGATCGCAAGCTTACAAAAACATTACCAAAAACCTCTGGATCGGCACCTTCCACGCCCTCTGCTGCCGCATATTACGCTTCGACATTGAAAAATATCAAAGCCCCCAAGGCCACCAGTGGAAAAGAAACTTCTCCATTTTTGACGAATCTGACGCCCAAAGCTTAGTCAAAAACATTGTCATCACCCAGATGAACCTAGATGACAAAAAATTCAACCCGCGATCGGTACGCTACGCCATCAGCAACGCCAAAAACCAAGGCTTCTCACCCGAAGACGTCGAAAAAGACCAGCCCAACTATCGCGGACGCATCATCGCTGAAGTGTATCGGCATTATCAGCGATCGCTCGCCGAAAACAACGCCCTCGACTTCGACGACTTGATCTGGATTCCCGTACAGCTCTTTCGCCAAAACGAGCAAGTTTTAGCCTACTGGCACCAGCGCTTTCGCCACATCCTCGTAGACGAATACCAAGACACCAACCGCACCCAGTACGACTTAATTCGGCTGCTAGTAACCAACGGCGAATCAGCCGCCCGCTTCAACGACTGGCACCACCGCTCTATCTTTGTCGTGGGTGATGCCGATCAGTCCATTTATTCCTTCCGCAGCGCCGACTTTACCATCTTGATGAACTTTCAAGATGACTTTGGCGACGGTCTGCCCGATGACGACACCCGCTCAATGGTGAAGCTAGAAGAAAACTACCGCTCCACCGAAAACATTTTGCACGTCGCCAACTACCTGATCGAAAACAACACCGAGCGAATTGATAAAGTGCTGCGCCCCACCCGTGGCGCTGGCGAAACAATTTTGTGCCACCGGGCAGAAGACGAGCAGGCCGAAGCCGATTTTGTCGTAGGTCAAATTCGCAGCCTAGAAAACGCCCACCCTGAGCTAAACTGGGGCGACTTTGCCATTCTCTATCGCACCAACGCTCAGTCGCGCACCTTTGAAGAACGGCTAACGTTCTACGGCATTCCTTATCAGGTTGTCGGCGGCTTGCGTTTCTACGATCGCCGCGAAATTAAAGACGTATTGGCTTACCTGCGGACTGTGGTAAACCCAGCCGACACCGTTAGCCTCAAACGCATTATCAACGTGCCCCGTCGCGGCGTAGGCAAATCGACAATTGAAAAGCTAGAGCAAGGGGCACAAACCTTAGGCGTGCCGCTGTGGGAAATCCTTAAAGACGAAACCTCGGTTAAAACCTTAGCAGGGCGATCGGCCAAAGCTGTGCTGGGCTTTGCAGAAGTGATAAAAACCTGGCAATCTCGGCTAGAGACGGCTGAAGCTTCAACGGTGGTGCAAGGCATTATTGACGATGTCGGCTACATTCAAGACCTCAAAAGCAAAGGCACCGATGAAGACCTCGATCGCATTCAAAACGTGCAAGAGCTTTACAACGCCGTTTTGCAGTTTCAAGAAGAAAGCGAAAACAAGTCTTTGCAAGAGTTTCTTGCCAATGCGTCTCTCGCGTCTGACCTAGATAACTTAGACGAACAGCAGCAAGCCAAAGTCTCGCTGATGACGCTGCACTCTTCTAAAGGGCTGGAGTTTCCGGTGGTGTTTTTGGTGGGGTTAGAGCAAGGCTTGTTCCCCAACTTTCGCTCCCTCGAAGACCCCGCCGCCACCGAAGAAGAACGTCGTCTTTGCTATGTCGGCATTACCCGCGCTAAAGAGCGACTGTTTATCTCTCATGCCCGCATGCGCCGACTCTATGGCAACCGCGAAGCGGCGAGTCCGTCGCTGTTTTTAGGTGAACTGCCGCGTGACTATATTGATACCAATGTGGCCGCCGCTATCCCCACCCAGTGGGCTAAAACGATGCGATCGCTCAAAGTAGAAGCTGCCGACAGCGATCGCCCTGGTACCCACGCCGATGATTGGACGGTAGGCGATAAGGTCATTCACAAAGCCTTTGGCCCCGGCCAAGTCACCCACATCTTTGGCGCAGGCAACAAAATCTGTCTGGCGATCAAGTTTCCCGGCCACGGCCAGAAGATTATCGATCCTAAAGTCGCCAGACTCGATCGGGTACAGTCATCTTAAAGTTAAAACGCTTTCCTGCTGCCTTTAGCCTTCTGCCTTTAACTATCACTGCTCAGATGGCTGACAGCCGCATACTGGCTAAAACCCCAAATCAGCTTTGGCCGATTCAGCCGCCTTAAAGACTGCGGCAGCGGGCATTTCGTCCCAGGCTGTATCGCCAATTTCGGTGTAAAAAGTTTGATCGTAAGGGCGAGTGCGAACGACAACAGGCATGGGCACAGCATGACCCAAAATCAGCGCTTGCTGCTTCGAGTCTAGCTTCGCCAGCACTGAGCGCAGGCTTTGCCCTCCCGAAACCCCGGTAAAAATAGCGTCGATATCTTTTTCGTCATTTAGCAGAGCCGTAATCCGCGTGCCCACCTGCGACATAACTTCATTGTCAATTCCTGATGGCCGCTGATCGACAACCAGCAACGTCACAAAATATTTGCGCATTTCACGGGCAATGATGCCAAAAATGGTTTGTCTGGCGGTGGCTGGGTCTAAAAAGCGGTGCGCTTCTTCGATGGTGATCATGAGCTGCTGGGGGCGATCGCTGGGATTTTTGGTTTGCAAAAAGCGATCGGCCTTGCGCACATAGCTGGCGTGAATGCGGCGAGCAATCACATTGGTTGCCAGCATGTAGGACAGCATATTTGACTGAGAACCAAACTCCACCACCACATGCTTGCCAGCGTCTAGCGTTTCCAAAATTTGCCCCACATAGTTGTGCGGGCAGGTATGGCGCAAATACTTTAAGTCACTCAAGCGCGTTAGCTTGCGTTGCAGCGCCATAATCGAAGATTTGCTCCCCATTTTGGTTTCGCAAAATTCCTGAATTTCTTCGTTTGTCATCGTCAGCAAGCGATTAATCCAGGCTTTACCAAACTCGTTGCGCAAGATAATGGCGTTTTCTAAACTAGCTTCTGAAAGATTGAGTTCACCCCGCACCAGCATCAAATCTTCTACATCAATTTGGTCAAAGCTAATGTAGAGTTCTTGGGCGTCGCGGACGCCGCGCCGCTTAGTAGCTTCGGGGTCGAGGGTAAAAATCTGCACCTGCCCCGGAAAAAGCTGCCGGAGTCCTTTGACGGTGCTAAAGCGCTTGCCTTCGCTGACGGCCTCCCAGCCATATTCAGAGTGCATGTCAAAAATTAAATTGACCGCTGCTTGTTTGCGAATAATGCCAGACAGCAGCAGCCGGGTCAGAAACGACTTGCCCGTACCCGATTTACCAAAAATGCCGTTGCTCCGCTCGACAAAGCGATCGAGATCCAGACAAATAGGCACCTCCATATCAATGGGCTGGCCGATCGAAAAATTGCGGCGATGGGGGTCATCTTCCCAGCCAAACACCGCCCGAAAATCGCGCTCAGAGGCGTCATAGACCTGGCTAAAGTGCCCTGGAATGGTTTTAACTGGCAGCAGCTCCATGTCGGCGCTGCTTTGCGCCTGGTAAGAAGCCAGCCCGTTACGGCTTGGGCTGGGCTGGGCGGCTGCAGGGCTGCTAGATGTGGTCTGCAGCGGTTTGGGCGTAAACATCAGCATGGGCGTTAGATCAATCGTGCCGTAGGTGCCTGTCCCGGCTAAGACCTGCTGCAAAAACTGATTGCTGGGTTCTGGCGGGTTCGCTAAAATTCGCTGGCTAGCGGTGCCCAATGCAATATCGGTCAGCATGCAGAAAAAACGCGATCGCGCCCCCTGCACCACTAGAAACTTGCCTACCCGCATCTCTTCTACCAAAACATCTGGATGCAGGCGCACTTCTAGCCCCTGACTCAGGGAACCTTGAATCACTGACCCTAATGGCTTATCGAGTTCCATAGCCCTGCTAAAACGCTCAATGCTTGCAGCTATGGTAACTTGAGAACTGCTTTAATACATTAGTTCTCTAAGAAAGTCTGACAATCATAGCCAAAAGGCAGAGCAGCCAACCGCACAAAAGGCAGGCACAAAACGCTTAAAGCGACTCGCGCTGGGCTATGCCTCTTGGAGGGTTTGCCGCTCTGCGCTGGTTCAAAACCGATGCAAAACAGACCGTTTCATCTAGAACGAGAAGCTAGAACTGGAAGCCGACGCCCCCCTGGAGCGACAAAGCCGCGCCGCCGCCATCGCGATAGGCATCGAAAGCAATAATAGCGTTGCCAAAGACAACCATGTTGCTGTTGGGCAAGGCATAGTCAATCCCAGGCTGAATGACAAAGGCGGTTTGATCCCCGACTGGTGAGGGTTCGTCGCCATCGGCCACAAAAGAAACCCCCGCGCCCACGTAAGCATCTGTCTGCCAGTTGAGCGGAAAGTCATAAGACACCGTAGGGACAAAAGCGCTAGAGTCTCCAAATAGCAGCGCCTGACCCCGGATAGAAATAGGCGACTCTAATAACCGATAGCGTCCTGCAATCACGCCAGAAAAATTGTCGCCATCGCCGTCATTGTCTTCCGTCAGACCCACGGCGACGCCTACACCAATATAGCTACCATAAGCTGCCTGGGCTTTGGCAGGAGCAGCCTCTGCCAGGGTTAGGGCGCTGGCGATCGCGGTACTGGTGAGGGCAACTGTGCCAAAACCGGAAACCCAACGTTGACTACTTTTCATCTGCTTTACTCCTCACAAAATGCCGCCCGATTGGGAAACTGTGGTTTACAATTTTCAAGCCACTGCCGACTTAGGGAGAATAGCAGGCTGCGCGATCGCAACCTGGTAATTAGCCCCACCCCAGCAAGATTAGGCTTGATTTACGGGTTCATTCAAACAAATACCTGGAGTTTAGCAGGAAAATTGTGATTAATTGTTACGAAATCGCTGAATCAGCCCGTATTTCTCATACCTGCTGCAATCCCGTTGATCGTCAACAAAGCGCCGCGCAAGAGTTCGCCACGGCTATAGCGCGATCGAATAATTCCAGACGCCGCGCTGTCTCGATGCTGGCGCAGCCGCTTGATTAGCGACACTTGCAAAAAGCCGAGCGGCACAATCGTACCGTTGCGCAACTGCACAGATCGCTGTAGCTCCGGATCGCCATCAAGCAGCTTGTGGTGCCCGGTAATTTGTAAAACCAGGCTCCGGGTGAGGTGAAATTCTTTAGCGATCGTTTCAAACATGGCCTGAAAGCGTTCGCGATTGTCAGGATGGGTTAGCTCCTGGACATAATGTTCGGCAATTTGCAAATCGACCTTAGCTAGGGTCATCTCGACCTTAGAAATCACCATCTTGAAGAAAGGCCACTTGTGGTAGAAATAGCGCAATAGCTTCAGGTGTTCTTCTGGCTCTTGCGCCAAAAATTCTTCTAAGGCTGTGCCAACCCCATACCAAGACGGCAGCAGAAAGCGGGTTTGCGTCCAGCTAAACACCCAGGGAATCGCTCTCAAGCCAGCTAAATCTTTTTTACCACTCTTGCGCCGCGCCGGACGAGAGCTAATCTGTAGCTGGCTAATTTCCTCAATCGGTGTTACCTGGTGAAAAAACTCAACCAGGTCAGGCTGTTCGTAAATTAGTTCTCGGTAGTGGCAGCGGGCACGGTGAGCCAACTCCTCCATAATTTCGTTCCAGGGCTTAATCTCATCGAAGCTGTTGTTCAATAAGCTGGCCTGAATGACAGCCGTTGCCACGGTTTCTAGGTTGTATAGAGCCAAGTCTGGCAAATTGTACTTAGAAGCCAGCACCTCGCCTTGCTCGGTAATTTTGATGCGGCCTTTAATGCTGCGTCCGGGTTGCGCCAAAATTGCTTCGTAAGCGGGGCCACCGCCACGCCCGACTGAACCGCCACGGCCATGAAAAATACGTAGAGCGAAGCCACCATAAGTATCGGCAACTGCTTGCAAGGCTTGCTGAGCTTTGTGAATTTCCCAATTACTGCTGAGAAACCCAGAGTCTTTGTTGCTGTCGGAGTAGCCCAGCATCACCTCTTGCAGCGGTGTCGTGGCCTGCTCAGCTTTGGCCGCTTCATAGCCCCCGCGTAGCATAGCTGCATATAACGGCAGCTCAAACAACTGCTGCATCACATGAGGAGCGCGTTGTAAGTCTTCGACGGTTTCAAACAAGGGCACTGGCTGAATAGCCGATTCTCCCGTGGTGGGATCATAAAGGCCAGCTTCTTTAGCTAGTAGTAAGACTTCTAGCAGGTCACTGACATGATGGCTCATGCTAATGACGTAGCTACGAATAATGCGGTTGCCAAATTCCTGGTGTAGCTTGCGCACCATTCGAAAGGTTTCAACGGTTTCGCAGGTTTTGTCTGAAAAGGGTAGCTCTCCTGGAATCAGCGGTCGCCGAGTTTTTAACTCTTGCGTTAGCCAAGCTGTTTTTTCAGCTTCAGACAGGTCATTGTAAGGCTTGGGCAAAATCTGCAAATAAGCCGTAATTTCGTCTAAAGCATCGGAGTGGCAAGAGCTTTCTTGGCGAATATCGAGCTGGGCTAGGTTAAAGCCATAAATTTCAACCTGGCAAATCAGATTTTCTAGTTCTTGGCAGACCAGCCCGGTTTCTTTGAGGTTGCGCTGGATTAAGCGCAGTTCGCCTAAGAAGTCGTCGCCAGATTGATAGAGGGTGGCCGGATTAAGCTTGACTTGCTGTTCTTGCAGGTAACCGCCTTGATAAAGCTGCTGACTGCGATCGCGAGTGTTTTCCAAGCGCTGCTGAATATACGCTAGCTTTAAGCGATAGGGTTCTTGCCGAAACCGAATGGCCAAGCTGTCGTAGACTTCTGGCAGCTTCACTTGATCTTGTTCTAGAGACTCTAATAGTTCTGGCAAGACTTCGCTCCAGTGCAGCGAAAGACTGAGCAACTGGATGAGATGGCGAACCGAGCCAATATACTTGTCTAAAACCAGGTTGCGCTGATAGCAAGCAGTGCGCCAGGTAACCTCAGGCGTGACGGAAGGATTGCCATCGCGATCAGAGCCGACCCACGAGCCAAACCGACAAAAATCATAGCGAGGCGGCTGGAGCGACGGAAAGGTTGAACTGAGCGTCCGTTTGATCCGCTGATAGAGTTTAGGAATGGCTTCAAACAGCACCACGTCGAAGTAGTGAAGCGTGTAGTCAACTTCGTCGAGTACGGAAGGCTTAAACTGATGGAGTTCGTCGGTGCGCCACCACAACCGAATTTCTTCTGTGAGCTGATCGCGCAAATCTTCTACATCCCAGGAGGTTGCTAAGCCAATGGAGCTAGCCCGCTCGTCGGCTTGATCAAGCTGGCGCAAAATGTCCGAAATGCGCCGCTGCTTGTCCCGAATGGTATGGCGCACAATTTCGGTGGGATGGGCGGTAAAAACAAGCTGCACATCTAAATCGTTGACCAGCTTTTGAATCAGCTGCGGCGGCACATTTAGCCGTTTGAGGGTGGGAAACAGCCAGTGAAACGTGCCTGATTTGCGGCGGTTGGATTGCCAGTCAGGCAGGCTGTGGGCTAAGACGTCGGCTTGTAAGCTGCGGGGCGGATGCTCTAAATGACCGCTGTTTTCTAAAGCATTGGCGGCTGTTTCTTGCACACCAATCGTGTTACCCGCAAGCGAAAGCTCTGCATTTTCGTAGTCGTTTTGGTACTGAAGCTGCTGACCCCGCTGCTCGTAGTGCTGCTCAACGATGTTGATCAGCTGAAAATAAAGCGCAAACGAACGCGCCGCGCGAATAGCGTCGTTGAGGTCTAATCGTTCAATAACGTCAAGAACGCTCCCTTCCAGCGCTCTGGCAACTTGGCCATCGGGGGCGCAAATGCGTCGTAGCTGGCGCAACAACTCAACGGATTCTTCCCCACACTCCTGCTGTAAAACGCGTTCCCATAAGTCTTCTACCATCTTCAGCCGATGGCGCAAGAACAAGTCATAGGTTGGCTCTGTAGCCACGACATCATCGGCCACGCGGGTAGCCGTGTTTGATGGAAAAGGAGTATCAGAAGGATGGAGGGTCGAACTCATGAAAGGTATTTAGCTTTTTCTTGGATGACACTCGAAACGACGTAACGATTTTTAGTCAGGAAGGGCCACCGATGGGGCAACACTTGGCGGCTAGCGAGCAAATCCAGTGAGGTTGAAAGTTGCAGAAGCTAACCTTACTGTCTCAGCCTTCAACCGTGAAGACAAGAGGCTGCGCAACGAAAATCGTCCCTAGCGATCGCCGGAACCTTCTAGAGCGTTTTGCCGGGGCTATTCGGGTTTGAGCTGCTCATCATCTTTGGCTTCTAAATTGGAGCGACTGAGGACAGGCAGGCGATCGCCGCGAAAAAGCTCTTCACTCGCTAGGCCAAGCTGTTGGCTAAATTCACTCAGCGCCCGACTGCCCACAATGGCGAGTAAGACCGGAGCCGTTGCCAGACTGACTAGCCAGTTTGAAGCGGACGGCAGTGGGCTAGCCTCGCGATAGCGCTGGGTCTGCTCGCTACCGGGTGGTTTAGCAGTCGTGGTTTCGCCTGACTGGGCAAACATCATGGTGTAGATAGGCAGATAAGCGGGGTTATTGCTCGATCATATAGGCAGATGCCAGATTTCCTCTATTCCTGTTCCAATTCCTTCAACATTGGGTCTGAGCAGTTCATCAGGGGTCAACCTGCACTCAACTCCCAGCTAATTTGGCCGGAGCGAACGAGGTCGATGGGGCAAGTGAGACTCGTTATCCTAGATTTATAGAGAGGCAAGGGCAACGGCTTAACGAGGGGGTGGCATCAGTGAACCTCAACAACAGCGGGCATAGCCAGGTAGTGACAACCTCCCCACCCTCAAAACAGGTTTGGGCAGGGCTACTGGGGGACGCGGTGGCAGCTAATCAACCAGATCTATCGTCAAGATAGGGCAAAAGGCCAAAGCGTCCGACTTTGAGCGTTTTTGAGTAAAGCGCCTCTTTAAAAGTTTTAGACGATGATTCTCAAGTTTTCTGTTATCCTGCGTATACTTTTGTAGCTATAAGCGCTAAATTTGCCCAACTGGGTTGAAATTCTAGAGCTGGTTGCTAATGATTGCAGGCATCTACAGGAACTTAATCAATCTGTTTGCCTGAACAGTCGTGAAGTATTTTAGTTAAGGATTGCTAAAACTAAAGCTCAATTAGATGAATGGGCTGCTATTGAGAACGTTTGGTAGGTTGAAGTTCCCCATGATTTAGGGATTCTAGAGTCGCATGGTTAGCAAGCAACGTCTGACGCCTCATCTGGAAACCGATCTAACCCAGCTAAATGC
Organism: Almyronema sp.; assembly: GCF_052168255.1. Lineage (NCBI taxonomy): Bacteria > Bacillati > Cyanobacteriota > Cyanophyceae > Nodosilineales > Nodosilineaceae > Almyronema > Almyronema sp. Next base: position 86,939 of record NZ_JBQLZL010000036.1, read on the forward strand.
TTGGTTACAAAAGGCGATCGCCCAGCCTCAGGCCAAGCTCCAACTCAAGCTGCGCGGGAATATTCTGCATGTTCTCTGTGTAACGCCCGCTGCTCTGGAGCGAGAAACAACCCTGCTGCGACTGGTGCAAGCGCTTTTAGAAGAAGCGTTTAAGACGCTGCTAAGCGATAGCTACCCCAATATTTATCAGCTTTATTTCTATAGCCGCAGCAGCCAGCAGTCTGAGCCAGCCTGGAGCGCCCCTGTTTATCTCAATCGGCTCGAAAAACATCTGGTACAGCTTACCGAACCGTTGCGGCCTGATTTGGCGGGGGCGCTTTTGGGCGAGTCTAGCGAAGATGCTACCCAGGCGTTGAGTAACGCCATTGTTCTATCTAATCTCAGCTTGGCTCGCAAAGGAGACCCAGAGGCGATCGCTCGCTACTTAAGCCAGACGTTGAGCCGTTTGGGCATTGGCGTTTGGGTGAGTATTCGAGCCATTCCGGGTCAGGGGCAGCCATTGGCGCGCGCCGTGACGGCGCACCACGACGACCCGGATCATCCTGCCGTAGCGCCAGGAGCCATTCCCCGCTTATGGATTTTGTGTGAAGCCGCCTACAGCCCCGATCCTAACCTAGTCGCCGAACCCACGGCGCAACAGCTTCGCCACCTCAAACTGACCCAGTTTCAAGACGCAGTCATTTTGGTGCAGGTACAGGGAGAACACCAGCCTGACTGGGTTTTGCGGGTAGATTTAACTCCCCGCGAAGAAATGCTGCGGGACTGGGCAAGATGGGGAGATGCAGAAGCGATCGCCTGCTTAGTTGAGCAAACGTTAGCTCCTTTGGCGATCGCCACTCGCACCGAGCTAAAATCCACCAGTCTTCATATTCTCTGTCAAAGCACGGAGGCGTCGTCACCAGCCGTTCCTCAGCAAGCTGTGGTGGTGGAGGCGCTCACGGCACTGTTAAGCGGGCTAGCGCCTCAAGGCATTTTTCGGGCGCTGGTATACGGGCAAGACGTTCATCAAGACGCCCCCGATTGGATTCACTGCCTGGATTTACCCGCTCAAGAACACCCGGCTTTAGCCGCATCAACGGCGATTCTGGCTCAACAGGGCGATTTGCCCGCCTTAGCCTTTACCCTCACCCGCAAACTCAATCCCCACTTAGAAAACAAGCTAGCAACCGGAGGAATTCGGGTGCAACTGCTGGTCAAAGACAAGCTGCTGCATGTGATGTTAGAGGCTCCCGTGTGTCCGCCGCAGCGACTCGCCACCCGCCACTTAGCGCCCTATTTGCGCCAGCTTGACTTAGAAGGGATTGAAGGCATTCGGCTTTACGGGCGACGCGCCGGACAAAAGCAGCCAACCTGGCATTATGGCAAAGATTTTCAAAGCCGCGATCGCGTAGTGCCCAAAGCCGTGCCTGAGTTTGCCGCCTCAGAAGCTTACCTTGGTGACTTGCTGGCAACGTCTGATCAGGCGATTGACTTCTCCGAAGAAGATACCGAAAGCCTCTGGGCAGCGCTTTACGATAGCTGGCAGCAAATTGGGCTGACAGCGCGGAACCTGCTGTTTCAAACCCAGCTCTTTGAACCCAGCCACGATGTTTTAGCGACTGAAACCCCTCAGTTACCCGCAACGAGCAGCCCCAAAGTGGCTCTAGTCTGGGGAACCGTAGGGCTATTACTGGTTTTGCAAACCGATTGGCTGCTCGGTCAAATTCTCAATCCGCCGCGCCATCCGGCAGCGGCAGAAGCCATGCCCCCCCTGCCTGATCTAGCGCTATCTGCCGAGCCAGAACCCCTGCCTACACCCCCCGCCGAAGAAGCTCTAGTTGATGACGAATGGGCAGAAATTAAATTTGGCCGCCAAGCTGACGAACCGCCCCCTGAAAGCTTGGCCGCAGATGGGTTTATTGATTTTGGTGGGGGCGAAACTTTTTCTGAAGAAAATTTGGCAGCGGGTTCAGAGGCCGATCGCCTGCTGGTGACGCCCAACACTTTGCTGAGCCAATCGCCTTTTCCTTCTTTTAGAAGCCAGCAATTAGACGAAAAGCTAGCGCTTTACTACCAGCGTTTACAAGCGTCTGGCCCCCCGGAAGTTTTGGTCGTAGGGAGTTCGCGGGCTTTGCGAGGGGTTGATCCGGCTGCTCTAGAGCGATCGCTCCAAGCGCTGGGTTATTCGGATGTCAACATTTTTAATTTTGGCGTTAATGGCTCAACCGCCCAGGTGGTAGACTTCACCATTCGCCAGCTTTTACAGCCTGATCAGCTGCCCAAGCTGATTGTCTGGGCTGATGGCGCTAGAGCGTTCAACAGTGGTCGAGTCGATGTTACTTACAACGGCATCACGGCTTCTGAAGGGTACCGCCAGTTGCAAATAGGTACGCTGCTACCCGATACGGCTGAACCCGATTTAGCAACCTCAGAAGCAACCGATACCGCCGAGCTAGCTCCCCCCCGTGTGTCTGTAACCAGTCTGCGAGAAAGCTATCAGACGGTCGATCGCTGGTTGAGTCAGCAGTTTGCGCAGTTGTCAGCCGCTCACAGCGATCGCGAACAGCTCAAAACGCAGCTACAACAGCTCTTTGCCCAATGGGATCCTCCCCTGCTAGCGGCCTTATCGGTTGCCGAAACAGATGAAAATCCAGACAATCTAGATGACCCAATGGCGCTGCCGGATGATACCGATTTGCTGGACTTTGACGGGTTTTTAGCGCTAACCGTACGCTTTAATCCAGCCACCTACTACCAAGATCACGCCCGTGTCCCCGGCAACTACGACAGCGATTACGAAGATTTCCGGTTGCAAGGCCGTCAAGTACAGGCGTTAGAAAACTTACTGGCGTTTACGCAGCAGCAAAATATTCCGGTCGTTTTCGTTAATACGCCACTGACAGACGAGTATCTAGATCCACACCGGATGACAGCCGAGACTGAGTTTCAACGTTTTATGCTGGAGCTATCAGCCAGCCAAAACGGTTTTGTCTTTAGAGATTTGGGGCAACTCTGGCCTGAGCGTTATAGCTATTTCTCCGACCCCAGCCACCTCAATCGCTATGGCGCTTATCAGGTTTCCAATCGTTTGGCTCAAGATCCGATGATTCCTTGGCCGCGCCCCCAGATAGAGCCATGACCTTACCCTCCATTATTTACGCTCTTTTTTTGTTTAGCGTGGTTGGCATCTACTGGTCGCTACCGCGCCCGATTTTGAGAACCTGGCTGCTCTTGGTAGCCAGCTTCGTTTTTTACGCTTCGCTACAGGTGCAGTATTTGCCGCTGATGCTGGCGATCGCGCTAGCGAGTTACTGGTTTGGCAAAGCAATCAGCGCTCCGCTCAACTGGCGAATTTCTAATGAGGCGTGGCAGGCGGCTGAAGCCGAGTGGGATCATCGCCGTTTGGGGTTGCTTTGGCTGGGCATTGGGCTAAATGTGCTGCTTCTCTTTGGGTTCAAATATCTCACCCCTTCCTTCGACCTGCTGACTACGCTAACGGGCGGTTATCCCTTACTGGTTGCCAGCCAATCGCTGTTAGAAAACCTGATTATTCCCCTGGGCATTAGCTTTTTTTGCTTTGAATGTATTGCCTATCTAGTAGATGTCTATCGCGGTTCGCCACCTAGCGATCGCTTTGTCGAGTTTGCTGCCTATAAGCTCTTTTTCCCCAAGCTGATTTCCGGCCCTATTGTTCGCTTTCACAGCTTTATCGGCCAACTCCGTCAGCCCCAGTTTCCCCAGATGCACCAGGTGATCGAAGGGCTGTGGTTAATTGCGATCGGTACCGTGAAAAAACTGCTGCTGGCTGATCGCATTGCTATTTTGGTTAATCTCAGCTTTGACAACCTAGAGCGGGCTGGCAGTGGGGATATTTGGCTGGCTACTTTTGCTTACGGGCTACAGCTTTATTTAGACTTTAGCGGCTATGTAGATATTGCTCGGGGTAGCGCTATCTTTTTGGGGTTTAGCCTGCCACAAAACTTTGACTTTCCTTACTTTAGTACCAGCATTGCTGAGTTTTGGCGGCGTTGGCACATTACCCTGGGCGCTTGGTTGCGCAATTACCTGTATTTTCCGCTGGGCGGTTCTCGCAAAGGGCTGTGGCGCACCTGCTTTAATCTGGTGATTGTCATGGTGTTAGCCGGAGCATGGCATGGCGACAATTGGGGATTTTTGATTTGGGGAGGAATTCATGGTTTAGCGTTGGCTATTCATCGTCTAAATCAGGCCATGACTCAACGCTGGCAATGGCTGGCTGTTGGCTGGCGCAGCTTGCCCGGTTTGCTTTTGGGCTGGCTGCTGACCCAGTTTGTTGTATTTGGTAGCTGGTTGTTCTTTCGGTTGCCCGATGTCCGCGACTTTAGCTTTGCGGTTCAGCGCTTGTGGGGTCAACCTGCAGACATTCAGTTTGCCACAAAGGTTTACCGCGAATCGTTAGGGCTGACGATGCCTGAAGTAGCTGCCTTGCTGGTGCTGGTAGGGGTTGCTATGGCGATCGCCTATGTCTGTCACCGCCGTCTGAAAATTCAGCTTGGCTGGCCTGTCAAGTTGCTTTTGGTTCCTTTATGCTTCTTTCTGGCTTGGCTGCTCGCCCCTAGCGAAACCCTGCCCTATATCTATTTTGAGTTCTAGCAACAGAGCCTTTGAGTTAAAGAAACACCCCGGCTAATCGCTGGGGTGTTGTTCGCTGGTTATTTAGGAGAAAAGAGTAAAACCTGTTTAGGGTAGAGCATGCAACCTGATGGATTACTTGCTTAACTCTTTGCATCCTGGGTGTTCATAGTATAATTTTCGGTTAGTTGGGGGGGCGACACAGTGATAACTGTCTAAGCCGCAGGTGATCACACCGTCCCGCCAAAGTGATCTCGATCAGTGGGTTTAGAAGAGGGGTAGCTAAAGGCAGGAAGAAAGCGTTTCTGTTAAAAGTTTGCAGCCCTTCAAAGGGGTCAACCCTCATAGCAATAGCGATCACTGCCAAACCTTGGGCAACAAAGCTGAAGTTGTGGGGGTACGGCACAATAAAAGGAGGACTGAATTGGACTTATGAGGAGGTAATCTCCAATTTATACCCGTCCCTTAGCTCGTCTGATTGAAGAATTTCAGCGCCTTCCCGGTGTTGGGCCAAAAACGGCTCAGCGGCTAGCGCTGCACGTACTCAAACGTCCCGAATCTGAAGTCAAAGCGCTTGCCCAGGCTTTGATGGAAGCCAAGCTGCAAGTAGGCTACTGCTCTATTTGTTTTCATCTCTCGGCTGAGCCAATTTGTGAAATTTGTCGAGCCGTCAATCGAGACAAGCTGACCCTTTGCGCGGTTGCCGATTCTAGAGATGTGATTGCGATCGAAAAAACGCGGGAATACCGAGGTAAATACCATGTCTTGGGGGGCTTGATTTCGCCCATGGATGGCATTGGCCCAGAGCAGCTCAACATAGCCCCGCTGATACATCGGGTCAATAAGGAAGAAATTAAAGAAGTGATTTTGGCCATCAGCCCCAGCATTGAAGGCGATACCACGACGCTCTATGTAGGGCAATTGTTGAAACCTTTCACCAAGGTAACTCGCATTGCCTTTGGGCTGCCTATGGGAGGCGATTTAGAGTATGCCGATGAAATAACCCTGGCTCGAGCCTTAGAAGGGCGGCGGGAGCTTGAGTAAGCCAGAAGCAGAGGCCACCCGATCGCTGAGCCTAACGCTCATAGCTAAGATGCCCCCTCGCAGATGGCTCTCAAATTTCACATTGGGGGAGAAGCGGGGATTAAGAAGCGTTATTTCAGCTTTTGCTTGATAAACGCTAGCATCTTCGCCACCTGGCCTTTAAGCTGATTCACCTCGGCTTGCAGCTTGGCAACCTTGGCGTTGAGGGCTTCAATTTCGGCTGCTGAGGTACCACTATCTACCGGGGCTGCTGCGGGGGCTGCTGCTGCTGCTGTGGGTTTGCGCGGCTTACGCGCTTTGGCCATTGCGCCTTTGATGGCTTCAATTAGCTCTTTTTGCTCAAATGGCTTTTGGATAAATTCAAAATACTCAAAAGGCTCCGAAATTTTTTCGGCGACTTCCTCGCGGCGTCCTGACATCAGCACTAAGGGAATATGCTGCAAATCTGGCTGTTTTTGGATCTCTTGAAAGACCTCCCAACCACTCATCCGTGGCAGCAAGAAATCTAACATGATGAGATTTGGCCGTGCTTGACGGATGGTTTCTAGCCCCTCAACCCCATCTTTAGCTTCAAGAACCTCAAAGTTTCCCTGGGGAAGCATGTCTCTCACACGCATCCGAATAACTCGACTATCGTCAATGACCAAAATCTTATGACTTGCCACGACCAACTCCTCTAGCGGTGACTTGAAGGTTTAATACAGTTTGGGGTGAATGTGCCCGGACTGCAACATCGCGAAGCAGAAAAGCAGCTAGCTTTAAGGTAACCCTCTGAAAACTTAGCCGCGATCGCTTTAGCAAAGCGTTTGATAAAGCCAGCTTACGCACCATGACAATCCTAATAGATCTTTGAAGACTACCCGCAATTCGTTTCTTCTAGTATTCCAACGCAACTGGATTGACTAACTCGTGAACTCAGAGGAAAGCCTCAATTTCCCTAGGCTGTATCGCGACAGCGTAACATATGCGCTCCTGCCAAAACGTGAGCAGGCAGCGGTGTGATCTTTGCGATCCCGTCGCTCAATTGAGTCGCCCAATCCGTTAGATTGATATCCAAAACTTTTAAACTTTTACAGTATTTTAGGTAATGGTAACGCTTCAGTTCTGGGTTGTCCCTCCCCCTGCTTAAAAGTTTAGATCTGCCTTCATCTCGTTGACCGATTGCAAGCTGCCCTATATCGCCGCTGTTTATGCCTGGATCTTCATCGTCCGCTGATGCTGCCGCTCGTCGCCTGGAAATAGCTAGCCTGCCCGACTGGCTGCGGCGACCAATCGGTAAAGCTAGCGAACTTTCCACCGTCCAAAAAATTATCAAGCAGCGTCAAATCCATACGATTTGCGAGGAAGGTCGCTGCCCTAATCGAGCCGAGTGCTACGCCAAGGGGACAGCGACTTTTTTGTTGATGGGGCCTACCTGTACTCGCGCTTGTGGCTTTTGCCAGGTCGATAAGGGGCATGCGCCGATGCCGCTCGATCCGCAAGAACCGCAAAAGGTGGCGGAGTCTGTGCAGCTTTTAGGGTTGCGCTATGTGGTATTAACGTCGGTGGCTCGCGATGACTTGCCTGATGCGGGTGCGGGCTGGTTTGTGCAGACGATGCAGGCGATTCAAGCCCTCAATCCCACGACTCAGATAGAGGTGCTCACGCCTGATTTTTGGAGTGGTTCAGCGTCGCAGCAGCAACAGCGAATCCAGGCTGTGGTAGAAGCTCAGCCAGCCTGCTTTAATCACAATATTGAGACAGTCGCTCGGTTGCAGGGGGTTGTGCGCCGGGGGGCTAAGTATGAGCGATCGCTAGCGGTTTTACGTTGTGTGAAAGCCTGTAATGCCGCCACCGCGACGAAATCAGGGCTGATGTTGGGGCATGGCGAAACCGAGGCCGAAATTATTCAAACCTTGCAAGATTTAAGAACCGCACAGTGCGATCGCCTGACTTTGGGGCAGTATATGCGGCCTTCGCTGGCTCACCTGCCCGTCCAAAAATACTGGACTCCGGCTGAATTTGACCGATTAGGTGCGATCGCTCGCCAGATGGGGTTTTCTCATGTGCGCTCTGGGCCCTTGGTACGGAGTTCTTACCATGCTGGCGAAGTTTAGACTTTGGCTTAACCCGTCAACCCTGCTCAAATAACAGATGCGCCGCCCCTTGAACTTGCGCTAAAGCGTCAACGTTGCTGGGTAACAAAGGCAGTCGCACAACCGTTTGGGCTGCGAATAAAGACGCTGGCAGCGATCGCCCTGGCTGGTAGCGATTGTGAATCAGGTAGCGCTGCTGAATACCCATCGTCGTAAGCGCTTGGTTCAGACGTTGAGCTTCAGCCAAAACGGCGCTTTGATGATTGACAACTCCAATAAACTCCGTATGACTGGCTGCTTTTAGCTGCTTTTGGGCACTCACCACCCGCTGTCGAAGCTGCCGTAAGCGTCCCATAAACTCAGTGCGACCCACCACGTCTTGGTACTTAATCCACAGTTTAAAAATCCAGGCTAACCAGTCGGCTAAAGCGGTTGGCATTTCTAAAAAGCGTAAGAGGTGTCCGGTCGGTGCTGTGTCTAGAACAATTAGCTGCTGCTGATCTTGCTCTAGTAGCTCCATGATGGTGATCAGCGAAAGCATTTCATCAATGCCAGGAAGGGCTTCTGAAACAATTTGCCGCCAAGCCTCTGGCCCATAAATCACCTGAAAACCGCCCCCAATGTCATCCTCGCCGCCCATCATCTCCGCCAGTTCCCACAGATAATCGGCGCGAAATTGGTCTAGCACCTCATGCGCATCGATTTCCTGAGCGCTTAGATTTGGGGTTAAGCGCGTTGGTTGGTGGCCTAAAGGTTGCCCTAAAGCATCTCCTAACGAATGAGCCGGATCGATAGAAACGACCCTGACGGCGGCTTCGGGATGCTGTTGCGCCATTTCCCAAGCGATCGCTGCTGCAACGGTGGTTTTACCGACGCCGCCTTTGCCTCCGACAATCACCAAGCGCCGACCTGCTGCTACAAAATCGCTCAGACCGGGTGGTAACGGCTCAGGCCAAACTATCGGCACGTTGCCAAGTTCAGCGATTGCCTGGGTCGGGGGCTGGTTTAGCTGGGCTAGAAGCTGATCGATCGCTGCAGAGCCAATCGGTTCTTGGGGTTGCTGGGCAACCGTCAAAACTGGCTGTTCGGGTCGAAGCTGCTGAAACTGAGCCAAGATTTGCTGCTGAGCCAAAACGCGATTGCGATCGGCGGCGGTGGCCGCTAAGAGCTGATTGACGCAGATTGCGCCTATGGGAATATTAAGGTCGTCTAGCGCTGCGGCAAACCGTTCACTTTCTCGCAGGCTCATTGCTTCTGGAATGGCCACAATCCAGCAGGCGGTACGAACCGCATCTTGTAAAAGCGATCGCCCTGAGGCTAGATCCGCCTTCATGTCTTGCAAAAATTTGTCGGCTTCATCTGGCGTATAACGACCCGCCAGCGTTTTGCTGATAAAGCGATGTTTCTCTTGAAAGGTATCGAGAGCCGCTAAAAACGTGTCTAAAAAATCCATCAGGTAAAACAGATTGAGCGTATGGCCGCTAGGAGCCATATCAACCACTACCCGATGGGCTGCTTGCGTTCGCAAGATTTGCTGAATTTCAAGTACCCCCATCAGCTCATCTAATCCAGGCCAGCCCATATCCCAAACCGGGCTGAGATCCGATCCGTCTACAAAACTGCCGCGCTCTACCAGCAGTTCTAAAACAGCCCCATAGCGCTGCTTAAAAGCCTGCAACAGTTGCTGAGCATCTAGCGCTCTGACTTGCAGATTAGGCAAATCGGCTACCGCCGCTGGCTGATTGCTCACGGGCATCTGCAAGACATCAGCCAGAGAATGAGCCGGGTCGGTTGATAGCAGCAAAACAGTTTTTGGTGACTGCTGCGCCCAAGCACGGGCGATCGCACAGGCCAATGTGGTTTTGCCAACCCCCCCTTTGCCGCTGAACATAACCAGTTGACGCGACTGTAACAGAGGCAAAACAAGAGCGTTCATAAATGCACTGAGAGGTGAGGTGGGAACAATAACGCTGGCAATTGGGTGAGCAAAAACAGGGAATTGAACTTATGAGCGACTTTTTTCAAGGCTTTGAGCAACTACTTGAACTCGCTAAAACTTTAGAAGAAAAGGCAGCAAAGGGCGAACTCAAAGCTGATGTCCGCATCAACAGCCGCACTGTTAGCAGTATTCCCCGTCAAGGCAACATTCCCACGAATTGGAGTGTCAGCCGGGAACCCCGCTCACCTCAGCCAGAGCCAGACGAGGGAGTCATTATCCCGCCGCCCGCTGCTTCGTCGGCCTCCCCCGCAGAAGTCGGCGAGGTGGGCGGACTGGCGGCTGTACGCCAAGAACTGCAAGAGCTAGTAGAAATGCCGCTAAAGCGCCCAGACCTGCTGGCTAAATTGGGCTTAGAACCGACTCGGGGTGTTTTGCTCGTCGGCCCACCGGGAACGGGCAAAACGTTAATGGCGCGATCGCTAGCAGCGTCTCTTGGCGTGAGCTACATTGCCATTGTTGGCCCAGAGGTGATGGGTAAATACTATGGGGAGGCTGAAGCCAGACTGCGTAGCCTGTTTGAAAAAGCGGCTCAATCTGCTCCTTGTCTGATCTTTATTGATGAGATTGACAGTTTGGCACCCGATCGCAGCAAAGTGGAAGGGGAAGTTGAAAAGCGGCTAGTTGCGCAACTGTTGAGCCTGATGGATGGATTTGCTCAATCCACGGGGGTGATTGTTTTAGCGGCCACCAATCGTCCCGACCATCTTGATCCAGCCCTACGACGACCGGGACGCTTCGATCGCGAAGTTCAGTTTCAGGTGCCGGATCGCCAAGGCCGCTTAGAAATTCTCGCCATTCAAACGCGGGCAATGCCGTTAGTAGATGTTGATCTAGACGCGATCGCAGATTTAGCCGTTGGCTTTGTTGGGGCTGACCTCAAAGCCCTCTGCCAAAAAGCTGCTTATCTCGCCCTCCGTCGCCAGGTGCCCTCGCTCCAGGCTTCTGTACCTGAAACTCTGGCTATTGTTCAGCCTGACTTTTTGCAAGCACTGAAAGAAATTCGTCCGGCTGTTTTGCGTTCAGTAGAAGTAGAATCGCCTGACGTTGCTTGGGAGCAAATCGGTGGGTTAGCCACTGTCAAACAGGTGTTGCAAGAGTCGGTGGAAGGCGCTTTGCTTTATCCCGATCTCTACGCTCAAACGGGCGCTCAGGCACCGCGAGGCATTTTACTCTGGGGTCCCCCCGGTACAGGCAAAACGCTGCTAGCCAAAGCGGTTGCTGCTCAAGCACGAGCCAACTTTATTGCTGTTAATGGGCCAGAACTGCTCAGTCGTTGGGTGGGTGCTGCTGAACAAGCCGTTAGAGAACTGTTTGCCAAAGCTCGTCAGGCAGCTCCTTGTGTAGTGTTTATCGACGAGATTGATACATTAGCTCCTATCCGCGGCCAGTTTGTGGGAGACTCTGGCGTGAGCGATCGCGTCGTCGGCCAGCTTTTGACAGAGCTAGATGGTTTACGCGAAGCCACCCATATTTTGCTAATTGGAGCCTCTAATCGGCCTCAAGCTATTGACCCAGCCTTGCTACGAGCAGGACGTCTGGATTTACAGCTAGAAGTGAGCTTGCCTGATACAGCCGCCCGACTGGCTATTTTGAGCGTTCACAACCAAGATCGCCCTCTACACGACGTTGATCTAGCTGACTGGGCGGCGCGTACCGTTAGCTGGAATGGCGCTGATCTGGCGTTGCTGAGCAATCAAGCTGCCTTAGAAGCCATTCGTGACTATCGCGCTCAGGGCTTAAATGAACCGTCGCAAATTCAGATTACTACTCTCCATTTCCAGCAGGCATATCAGGCTTTAATGACCCAAAAGCAAGTGCATAATGCTTAAATCAGTAAAGTTAATTCTTGTCAAGCTTCCAGGATTTTGCGGAAGTATCTGAATAGATTTTGCGCTAGCTTGACTGGTTATTTGCTTGGGCTGTCTTGCACCGATGTTTGCAGCTCCCTACCCAAAGCCCAATGATGTTTAAAGCCTTAGTTGCTGATCAACCCATCTACTATCAGCTTCTACAGTCAATTCAACAAGCCATTAGCGAGGCTGCCGATTTTGATAGCGCTCTGCGGCAGATTTTGCAGCAAGTGTGTGACTTTAGTGACTGGGAGTTTGGTGAATTTTGGCTACCGAATGATGCTAAAACCGCCCTAGTTCATAGCAAGATTTGGTACGCAGCGGCGTCTGAACTCCAGCCATTTGGTCAATTCAGCCAGCATTGTCAGTATTCAGTTGGGGTGGGCTTGCCGGGTTGGGTGTGGCAATCGCAGCAGCTAGAGTGGATTCAAGATGTCTCAGTTTTACCAAAGTCTCAATTTAAGCGAGCTAAGCTGGCGTTGGCAGTGGGTTTGAAAACGGGAGTGGGCATTCCCATTGCTTTTAATGGCGAACCGTTGGCGGTTTTAGTGTTGTTTGCCCGACAGGTGTGCAGCGCTAACCAGCAGCAAGTGCAGTTAGTAGCGGCGATCGCGGCTCAGCTAGGAGCCATCACCCGGCTTAAGCAAATTCAGGTGGCTTTAATCGAAAGCCAGCGACAACTTAATCAGCTGATTGACACGCTGCCTGGAATTGTGTTTAAAACAACGAACGATCGTGCCTGGAGTATGCGCTACCTCCGGGGGAACTGTCTTCAGGTAACTGGCTATAGCTGCGAAGCCTTGATGGCTAACTGCTCTGAGCTAAGCTACAACGCGATCACGCACGTCGAAGACTTGCCTCGCATCTTGCAAGTGATTCAAACGGCGATCGCACAGCAGCAGCCCTACGAAGTGGAGTATCGCATTTGCACCCAGTCAGGCCAGCAAAAATGGGTATGGGAAAAAGGAACGGCTATTTTAAGCGATACGGGTGAAATTCTGGGGGTTGAGGGTCTGATTACGGATATTACGGAGCGCAAACGCGTAGAAAAAGCGCTAAAAGAACGAGAAAACTTGCTGCAGCTAGTACTCAATAACATTCCTCATCAGATTTCCTGGAAGGATCAAAATAGCCACTACTTGGGCTGTAATCGCGCTTTTGCTGAAGCCGTGGGTTTAGCCTCACCACAAGCGATTGTGGGACGCGACGATAGCGCTATTCCCGTTTATTCGGAGGCGGATGCTGATTTTTCTCGCAGTCGCGATCGCCTGATTTTAGAAGCTTACCAGCCCAAGCTACGCAGCTTAGAGCAACAAGTTCATGCCCCCGGAAGTCAGCGCTGGGTAGACTGTAGCAAGCTTCCTATTCACGATAGTGACGGCAGCATTATTGGCGTTTTAGGTATCTTCGAAGATGTGACAGAGCAACTTTTAAGCCAGCAGGCTTTGGCTCAACGGGAGCAATACATGACGGCTCTGGTGGACATTCAGCGCCAGTTGCTCAGTTTGAAGCGACCGCCAACGTGGCAAGGTTACCAGTCATTACTCAAGCCGCTAGGCATCGCTGCCGCTGCTAGCCGGGTGTGCCTTTATCACTTTAAGGCGGATGCCAACGGTGAGCCAGTAGCCGTGCAACAGGCAGAATGGTTGGCTCCGGCGATGATTGCCCAGCAACCGGAACAGCCCGCCGCGCCTGCTGTTTTTCAAGCAGCTTTATTTAAAAGCTGGTTAGAGCGGTTGCAAAGTGGCTATGCCATTAACCAAACTTGTCACGACTTTACCGCCGAACAGTATCAGGTTCTGACCGCTTCCTCTAAGCAGATTTTGTCGCTGCTGCTGCTACCTTTGTTGCTAGAAGGTGAGCTGTATGGGTTGATTGGCTTTAATAACTGTCGTGAAGCCAAGCTTTGGCAGATTTCTGAGGTCGAGTTTTTACGCAGTGCCGCTGCGGCCTTTTCGCTGGCCTACGAACGCTGGCAGGCTGAAGCCCACCTGAAGCAAGCTGAAGCTAAATACCGCAGCATTTTTGAAAATGCTGTTGAAGGCATCTTTCAAAGTACGTTGCAGGGGCAATATTTAACGGTTAACCCAATGATGGCTAAGCTCTACGGCTATGAGACGCCTGCTGAGCTAATTAGCCAGATTACGGATATTTCTCGACAGCTCTATGTTGATCAGCAACGCCGCCAGGAATTTCATCAGCAAATTCAGCAGCAAGGGTCGGTCATTGGCTTTGAATCTCAGGTTTACCGCAAAGATGGCAGCATTATCTGGATTTCGGAGTCGGCCAGAGCGATTTATTGTTCGGCGGGAGACATTATTGGCTATGAAGGCACTGTCGAGAATATTACGGCTCGAAAACAGGCTGAAGCTGAGCTATATCGCCGCGATCGCTTGTTGCAAGGCGTAGCCGATGCGAGCTATTGTCTGTTGACCAATCTCGATCTACCACAAACGATTCCGACGGTTTTGGCGATTTTGGGTAAGGCAGCGGCGGCTGACCGGGTTTACCTCTATGAAAACCATCCTCACCCTACGACGGGTGAAGTCGCCATGAGTATGCGATTTGAATGGACTCGTTTGGGCATTGCCCCCACCATCCATCAACCCCATTGGCATAATCAGCCTTACCATACGGCGGGGCTATCCCGTTGGTACAAAGCCTTTAGCCAAGGCCAGTCGATCTGTGGGCTAGTGGCGACGTTTTCGGCTGTGGAACAAAAACTTTTGACGAAAGACCAAATTTTGTCGCTTTTAATGGTGCCTATTTTTGTGAAAGAGGGGCTGTGGGGCTATATCGGCTTTGATGCCTGCTCAGAAGCGCGCCACTGGACGCGCAACGACGAGTCTATTTTAGTGGCGATCGCCGCGAGTATTGGCGGTGCCATTCAGCGGCAACAGACCGAAGAGAAAATGCGCTATCAGGCTTTTCATGATCCGCTAACGGGGTTGCCTAATCGCATGTTGTTTAATCGGCGTTTGCAAGCGGCGATCGCGGCGAGTTGTCAGGCTCAAGATTTGCTGGCGGTGATGTTTCTTGATCTCGATCGCTTTAAAACGATTAACGATACTTTGGGGCATGCCGTGGGCGATCGCTTGCTGAAAGAAGCCACCCAGCGCCTAACGACCGTATTGCGAAGTGAAGATATTATCGCCCGCTGGGGAGGAGATGAGTTTACGCTGTTGTTGCCGCGTCTACCCAATGCTAGCCAAGCGGCTCAGGTGGCTCAGCGCCTTTTAGATGTGCTTAAGCCACCCTTTTTTTTAGAAGACCAGGAACTGCATATTACCAGCAGCGTTGGAATTGCTCTGTATCCTCAAGATGGGGTCGATACGGAAGCTTTGGTAAAAAATGCCGACGCCGCTATGTACCGGGCTAAAGAGCAGGGGCGCGATCGCTACCAGTTTTATACGGCCACTATTCACGTTCAGGCGTCTCAGCGACTAACGTTAGAAAACAGCCTGCACCATGCCCTAGAGCGCAACGAATTTATTTTGCACTATCAGCCCCAGGTTAACCTTGTCACAGGTAAGCTGGGGCGAATTGAAGCGCTGTTGCGCTGGCAACACCCTCAATTAGGGCTGGTGCCGCCACAGGTGTTTGTTCCCATCGCCGAAGAAAACGGCTTAATCATTCCTATTGGCGAGTGGGTGCTAGAAACGGCCTGTCGGCAGGTTAAACGCTGGCAAGCTGAGATGGGTGAGACGTTGCAGATCGCGGTTAATTTGTCGCCCTGTCAACTACAAACGCCATCCTTGCTCGAAACGATCAATCGTATTATGCAAACCACTGGCTTAGCGCCTTCGTCTTTAGAACTAGAAGTCACTGAAACGGCTGCTATGCAGGATATTGATCGCACAATTATGATCCTGAATCGGCTGCGACAGCAAGGGGTACAGGTGGTGATGGATGACTTTGGTACAGGCTATTCGTCTTTGAGCTATTTAAAAAAGCTGCCCCTTGATGGCCTCAAGATCGATCGATCCTTTGTGCAGGAGCTAGCCGATAGCGCCGACGATTTAGCAATGATTGCCGCTATGATCGCCTTAGGTAAGGCTCTGAATTTAACGGTAGTCGCAGAGGGGGTTGAAACTTTGCAGCAGGTACAGCAGTTGCGATCGCTTGATTGCCAAGAACTACAGGGCAACTGGTTTAGTCCACCGCTGGCTGCTTTTCCCATGACCCAGTTTTTAACCACCTATCAGCTACTACCGGATGAAATTTCTTAGTTTGCCCGACCCGTTTTGCCTGATTTGCCGACGCGGGCTTCTCAGTTTACTGGCTCTGGCTTTGAGTCTCTTGATCATCCATCCGGCAGTGGCCGATACTGCCACAGCTAACCCGACTCAGCTATTTGAAATTCATTGTGCGGGTTGCCATGCCCACGGTGGCAACATTGTGCGACGGGGCAAAACCCTAAAGCTAAAAGCGTTACAGCGCAATCAGGTGGCGTCGGTTGCGGCGATCGCTGATTTAATTACCCACGGCAAAAACAATATGTCGGCTTTTGGCGATCGCCTCAGCGCTGACGAAATTCAGACGCTGGCCGTTTATGTCCGCGATCAGGCAGATCGCAACTGGCGATCGCCAGCAACCGATAAAGATTAGGTGATGCGCTCAAACATCCGGAGCCTTATCCTTTAAGCCTGCATAAAATACTGAGTTAGCCAGAATCTATTAAAGATTCGTTATTCTCTGCTCGGTTTCAACTGAAATTTCTCTGAAATGCGCATTGCCCTTCGAAACCTGCTGATCACAGCGTTTATTGCTCAAGTCGCTGGCATTACGGCAGTTGTAGGGTACCTCTCTTACCAAAGTGGCCGCAGCGCCGTGCAAGTGCTGGCGCATCAATTAATGGAAGAGACGGGCGATCGCATTGCCCAAAAGCTAGACGACTATTTGCAAACTGCCCAACTGCTGAACCAGCTTAACGCGACAGATCTAATCCTCAATCCTGCCGACTTAGACAATTTAGAACGGTTGCATCGACGTTTGATTTTGCAACATCAGCAGGTCACGTTTGTGACGTCGCTGTTATTTGGTACCCCGCAAGGCGACTTTAGAACCATTCATCGCGTCAGCCCCTATGAGGCCGGGGTTGAGGACAGCAATGATATTGCCTATCCTTTTGAGGCTGGGGTTTCGGCTACCGTAGCGGGTCAGCAACAGCTCGACCTCTATGGCATAGACGCCGAGGGCAACTTAACCCAATATTTAACCACGCTGGCTGACTTTGATGTGCGCGATCGCACCTGGTATCAAGAGGCAGTCAAAACGGGGCAAGCTGGTTGGAGTGCGCCTTTTCAAATTGGGCAAACCAACGTCCTGGCGATCAACGCTTATCAACCAGTTTATGGCGATGGCAACGAACTGCTAGGCGTTTTTGCCGTCAATCTGAGCCTTAATAGCATTAGTGATTTTCTCCAGTCGCTGCAGGTGAGTCAATCGGGCGAAGTTTTTATTTTTGACGCGGAGCGGCTGCTGGTGGCTGCTTCTGTGCCCGAACTGTTTTACTCAACCCGTCTAGATGAAACGGGTCGCCTTAAGTTTGAGCGCCTTTCAGCCGCAGTTAGCAACAATGCCCTGTTACGCGATAGCTATCGGGCTTTGCAAAGCCAGTTTGGCGATCTGCGCTCAATTCAAAGTCGGCAGCAGCTTAGCCTGGAGGTCAACGCCAGCTTTCAAACTCAGAAACCGCGCCAGCGTTATTTTCTCCAGGCCATCCCCTACCAAAATGGGCCAGGGCTAGACTGGCTGATTGTGGTAGCGGTGCCTGAGTCTGACTTTATGGCAGACATTCATGCCAATGTGTATCGTACCGCCTGGTTGTGTGGGCTGGCGCTGATAGGTACGGCTGCTATTGGGGTTTGGTTGGCTAGGCGCATTACTCAGCCGCTTTTAGATCTTGAACTGGCGACGCAAACTTTTGCGGCTGGTTTGCCAGTTTCGCTCACGAAATCGACCAAAATTCGAGAAGTCAGTTCTTTGCAACAGCAGTTTGGCCAGATGATGCCGCAAATAGAGGCGGCTTCGGCTCAGCTACGCAAAAATGAGCAAGAACTGGAGCAGCGCGTTGCCGCTCAAACAAAAGCCATTAGCGATCGCAATTCTCAGCTTTTTCAAGCCATGTCGGGGGGACTCCTGGTTTGCTGGGAACACCATGTAGCGACGCAGCAAGTGACCGGATTTGGCAGTATTGCCAATGAAGTCTGGCAAAGTGACTCGTGGCAAATCAGCGTGAAATCAGCGCTGGCGCTAATTTATGCTGCCGATCGCCGGGGGGTGATGGCAGCTTGTCAACAGGCGATCGCCTTGGGGGGAGAGTTCGAGTTTGAAAACCGCATCGTCGTCAATGGCGAGATTCGCTGGGTTTTAATTAAAGGCCAAGCCTTGTGTGACGTAGGCGATCAGGTAACTCGCCTGGTTGGCGTCGCCATCAATATCAGCCAGCGCAAACAAGCCGAAATGGCTCTGCAAGCCAGCAAAGCCGAATTACAGTTGGTGACTGATTCTATTGCAGGCTGTATTGCTTACGTGGATACGGATCGTCGCTATCGCTTCGTCAATAAAACCTATGAAGCCTGGTTTAACTGTCGCCAAGAAGATATTCTCGGCCAACAGGTACAAACGGTCTTTGGTGAACAGGGTTATGCCCGCATTAAGCCTTATCTAGATCGGGTATTAGCGGGTGAAAACGTCACCTATGAGGCCGAACTGTTATTTCCGACCGGACATCGCCATACGTCAGTTTCCCTGGTTCCAGACTTTAATCAACAGTCAGAAGTGGTGGGCTTTCACGCGCTGACGGTCGATATTAGCGATCGCAAGCAAGTCGAACTGGCTTTGCAAGCAAGCCAAACCCAGCTACAGCTCATTACCGACGCCGTTCCTGGCTGTATTGCCTATGTTGACGCTCAGCGACATTACCGCTTTGTCAATCGGGCTTATGGCCTTTGGTTTAACTGCCGCAAAGAAGACATTGTCGGCAAATCGTTAATAGAGGTCTTTGGCCCAGAGCGCTATGCCTATATCCAACCCTATGTCGATCGCGTGCTGACGGGGGAGACGGTTCACTACGAAGCCAAAATAGAATTTCCCAGCGGGATGCGCCATACGTCGGTAGAGCTAGTGCCCGATTTTGATCAAGCTGAGGTGATTGGCTACTACGTCTTGGTGACGGATATTAGCGCGCTCAAACAGGCTGAAACGGAACTTTCGGCTGCCAAAGAAGCGGCCGAAGCGGCCAATCGCGCTAAAGACATTTTTATCGCCAACATGAGCCACGAGCTGCGATCGCCGCTTAACGGTATTTTGGGCTTTGCCCGCCTGTTGAAAGATGGCAGTATACCGCTGGCCGAACAGCACAACTATGCCAATATCATCGAACGCAGCGGTGATCATCTATTGAGCATTATTAACCAACTGCTTGATCTCGCTAAAGTTGAAGCCAATAAGATTACGCTTGACTTAGGTATCGTTGATTTACCAGGGCTACTAACTGACCTGCAAAACTTATTTTCACTCAAAGCCCAAAGCAAGCAACTTGAGTTAGTGGTTCAGTGCCAGCCCGATGTCCCCTCCCTGATTCGCACAGACAATATGAAGCTGCGGCAGATTTTGATTAACTTGCTCGACAACGCAATCAAATTTACCGATAGCGGCAGGGTTCGTCTGCAAGTTTCGCGCTCTGCGGTGCAGCCTGTGACAGAGCAGCTTCGGCTACAGTTTGAAGTGGCTGATACTGGCATTGGCC
Source organism: Almyronema sp. (assembly GCF_052168255.1). NCBI lineage: Bacteria > Bacillati > Cyanobacteriota > Cyanophyceae > Nodosilineales > Nodosilineaceae > Almyronema > Almyronema sp. The sequence continues at coordinate 106,250 of NZ_JBQLZL010000036.1, forward strand.
TTAGCCCTCAAGATCAAGCCCAGATTTTTCAAGCCTTTAGCCAGGTGCAAACGTCCACCAAACTGCCCCAGGGCACAGGTCTGGGTTTAGTTATTAGCCGCAGATTTGCCCAACTGATGGGGGGAGATTTGACCTGTCGCAGCCAAGCCGCCAACGGTACCACCTTTGCGTTTGATATCTTAGCCGACATCGTCCCTACGGCGACGCTATTGCGGCAAACGCCAGAGCGACGGGTGATGGGGCTGGCTCCTGGGCAACCCCGGCTACGTTTGCTAGTGGTTGATGATAATGCCGTCAATCGACTGCTGCTAATTAAAGTGCTAGCAGTTTTAGCACCTGATGTTCAAGAAGCAACCAACGGTCAAAAAGCGGTGGCGCTTTGGCAAAGCTGGCAACCCGATTTGATTTGGATGGACTTGCGTATGCCAGAAATGGATGGCTATGAAGCTACCCGCCAAATTCGCCAGCGAGAGCGGTGTGATTCTTCTGGTCAACGCGTGCCTATTATTGCTATATCTGCGATGGGAACGTCTACTTCTCCTGAAGCTGCGATCGCGGCTGGCTGTGATGACTTTATTCAAAAGCCGTTTAAGCGCAGCCAAGTGTTTGACTGTTTGCAGCGCTATTTGGCTGTTCAATACCTCTATGCAGAGTCGCCATGACCAGTCGATGGTTGCTTCCTGTGGTAGCAATTGGGGCAATGGGGGCGATCGCCTTTGCTGCCCTTACCTGGCGCGAACAGCAGCGAGTTTACCATTTAGTGCTGGCAACTGGGGGTGAAGGCGGCCAGTACTTTGCCTTTGGTCAAGCCTTTGCCCAACTCGTCGCCCAGCACCATCCGGATATTCAAATTGAGGTGCAAGCCACCCAAGGTTCGCCGCAAAATATGGATTGGTTGCAGGCGGAGCGCGTACAGCTTGCCTTGGTGCAAAACGATACCCCGGCGCTACCCGCGGCTAGAGGCGTTGCCAAACTTTTTCCAGAGATGTTTCACTTTGTGGTGGCCAAAAATGCGGGTATTGAAAGCATTGCAGACTTAAGGGGTAAACGCGTTGCGCTGATGCCTGAGGGCAGTGGTTCATATGCGCTGTTTTGGCCGCTCAGTCAGCACTACGGCCTTACCCCTAATGATTTTCAGGCCAAGAGTTATTCTCCCACTGCCGCCCACGAAGCCCTGTTGCAAGGTGAAGCAGATGCCTTGTTTCGGGTCATTGGCTTGGGTAATGGCACAGTAGCCGCGCTGTTGCAAAGCGATCGCGTGCGCTTACTGCCGATTGATCAAGTAGAAGCGCTGCGGCTCTCACTGCCTTACGTCGAAGCCACGCAAATTCCTAAAGGTAGCTATGATGGCGGCTTACCCATTCCGGCTACCGATTTAGAGGTAGTGGCGGTGAATGCTTTGCTGGTGGCGCATGCCAACGTCGATGACGATGTGGTACGGCGGCTGACGCAAACCCTGCACGAGTTTCGCAATGAGTTGATTCAGCTGTATCCGGCGGCTGTGATGATTGAACCCGTTGAAGAGCTGCCCAATTTGGGTTTGCCGCTGCACAACGGTGCCCAAGCTTATTACGGGCAAGATCAACCCTACTTTTTAGTGGAGTATGCCGAACCGATTGGCTTATTGATTTCGGTTAGCTTGTTAATTGCTTCTGGCGTCTGGCAGTTTCGGCTATGGCTAATTGGGCGACAAAAAAACCGAGCCGATATGTACAATCTGGAAATTTTGGATTTAATCAACCGGGTACAGGAAACTCACACCTTGGCTGACCTGAAAGTGATTCGCCAGCAGTTATTCAAAATTTTGCAAGAGGTAGTAGTAGATCTCGATATCGATCGCATTTCGCCTGAGTCCTTCCAGTCGTTTACGTTCCCTTGGGAAGTGGCAATCAATACCATCCGCCATCAAGAGGTTTTGCTCAGCCAAAGCCAATCTTGTCCTCCCTCGACTGAAGATAACCCCGATGCTTAAAACACCAGAGTTCTTGCTTTAGAGGTACGCCCTCCCCTCACAGATGCGAGGTTGGCCTTGTATGATATTTGCCTGCTGAGCAAGTCACACGGACATCTTCACGCATGATCAGGGTTGATATCGTCGATTATGAAACCTATAAGCAAATCCTCCATCACATTCGTCAGAAGGTTTTTGTGGAAGAACAAAAAATTCCACTGGCGCTTGAAATTGATACACTTGATCCGCTATCGGTGCATGTACTGGCCTGCTGGAATGGGGTTAAAGCGGGTACTGGTCGGCTAACGCCACAAGGCCGGATTGGTCGCGTAGCGGTTTATGAGGCTTTAAGGCGGCGCGGTATTGGTCAACAAATTGTACTATGCCTGATTGGGGTGGCTCGCCAGCGGGGGCATGAGGCGGTGACAATTTCGGCTCAGTGTCATGCGCTGCCTTTCTACCGCAAGCTGGGTTTTGTTGAACAGGGCGATCGCTATTTAGAAGGCGGCATTGATCATATCAAGATGGTGAAATACCTCAGGTTTTAGCGGCTAGCGTCTTAAAAGTTGTTGCTGTCTTGCCCCTGTTTTTGGCTATCCTGAACAATCAAGCCGTGGTTTTTTCATCCTACTGCCATGCCTAGCTTCTCTCGCTTCTATTGTGTCCTCACCCTAGCCCTGCTTACGAGTCTGGCACCGAGTTGGAAACGGTTGCCAGCTGTTGCTCAGCAGCCGCCCGCCCCTGGTGATTCATCGCCCGCGTCAACCCCTACGAGTTCAACGCCTGCTGTTTCTGAGGCGGCTGCGCCACTGCAAATTCTCAGCGCTCCTGCGGTAGAGTTTTTGAGCAGGCCGCTGGTGCAGACGTTTGAGGCGCAGGCGAACGCGCCGGAAACTGACCTAGCGATTGAAAGCCCAGAGACTGCTCTGCAAGCCGTTTTAGCGGGAGAAGCTGATTTTGCGGCGATCGCTCGTTCGCTAACCCCTGATGAAGAAGCGCAAGGGCTAGAACAGGTACCGCTCGTTCGCGAGGCGATCGCGATTGCCGTTAGCCAATCTAATCCGTTTAAGGATGATTTGACCCTGATTCAGTTTGCCGACATTGTACGAGGCGACATCACCGACTGGTCTGTTTTAGGAGGGCCAGTTAGCTCTATTCGGCTGCTTGATCGACCAGCTAACAGCCCCGTTCGAGAAGCGTTGAGTCGCTATTCAGTGTTTGGGCCGCAATTATTAACTGGGGCTAATACTGAGGTACTAGAGACTGAAGATCTAGACGCGTTGGTGCAGGCGCTAGGCACTGATGGCATTACTTACGGCCTGTTGAGCGAATTGGGCGATCGCGAAGATTTGCGCATTATTGCCATTGATGGCGGCGACCCAACGCAAGCGGGATATCCGTTTTCGCTAACGCGAACGCTGGTTTATCAAGCACCGCTAACGCCTGCAAAGCAAGCGCTATTGACCTTTTTAGCGACCCCCTTAGCACAAGATACGCTCAATGCTGCCGACCCGCAGGTCACTGTCTCTCGACCCAGTGAACCTGCCCCGGCTGAGACAGCCGCCGACCCTGAAGACCCCTCTGCGATCGCTCCGGTTGTTGAAGAAGCGGCTGAAGATCCTGAAACTGATGAAGCCTTAAACATTCCGGCAGAGTGGCAGGCATGGCTTGATCAGCTACCTGCCTGGCTGCGCTGGGCGATTATGCCGCTTGTCTTGCTGTTGGTTTTGTTGGGGGCTGCTCTGAAAGGCCAAAAAGGAACCACTACGGCTGAGACACCGAAGCTGCTGCCCCCTTCGGCGGCAACCCCTGATGAGCCTGAAGCAGAGGTGCGCATTGAGATTCCGGATGAAATTTTGGCTGGCGTGACGACAGGGGCGGCGGCTGGTTCTGCCACCGAAGACAAGCTGACACAAGCACGGCTAGCGTTAGTAGAAGGCATTCGCCAGAGTGAATTAGGCCAGTATGAAACGGCGTTAAATTGCTTGCACCAAGCAATCGAAGCGGCTGATTTAGCCCGCCTTAAAGCTGCCGCAGCGGGGACTCCTGCGGCTAGCTTAGTGGCGCTGCTGGCCGGAAGCCTGATTCGACGCGGACTTGTTTTAGGCAAGTTGGGGCGGACAGCGGAAGCCCAAGAAAGTTTTGAAACCGCCTTAAAACTAGAGCCAAATGCTTTGACCGCGCTAAAAGGTAAAGCCAATTTGTCGCAGCAGCCAGCTTCAGACTCTTTTGAACTCACCCCTACCGCCGAAGAAAGTCAATCGCTGACTGCCGCCGACACCGTGGCGCTAACAGGAACTTTGCCAGCGTTTCCCGATTTATCGGCTGCAGCCGTTGACCTGCCTAATGCCGAGCGTGCCCCTAGTCAAGCGCTGCCGATTAACTGGCCCGATCCACCCACGCCAGCAGATATCAAACCAGTGCTGACCCCAGGTTCATTTTCGCCGTTGGAGGGAGCCACCGCTCCAGCCACCACTCCGGCTACTGACGATGTGCCTGCCAGCTTGCAGCAGGCGATCGCGGAACTGCCCAATGAAGCGGAAGATTTACCTTGGCAAACCAATGTCGCCCCTAGCGACAGTGCTCGTTCAGAAATGGGGGGGGTGCCTGCTGATCTACAGGCTACGATCGCAGAACTGCCCGACGAAGCCGCAATTTTGCCTTGGGCTAAACCCCCGGCTGCTAAACTGTCGCTAGCCTCTTTGCAGACAGACCCTACCGCAGCGATCGCCTCAGAACCGCTTTCTGCCCCCAAGCCTACCCAGCCAAAGCCGGTTGAGGATGGCCCCCCTGAAGATATCTGGCAAGCGGTGCAAATCATGCCCAACCATACGGCTTGGGACAATCAGACCGTTAGCGCTACACCGCCAATGGCAGCGGCCAATCAGGTTGAGGCTACCGCCGAGCCGGAGGGAGGTGCAAGTTTAAGCTTCAGCGCTTGTGATGCCCAGTGGGGTTATGTTCATTGGGATCTCTCAGCCGCGCAAAGGCAGCAAATAGCAGCAACCAATAGCCTGATAGCCCTGCGCCTCTACGAAGTAACGAATTGGCAAAGCCATCAACCCCTGCCCCGCGATTTCCAACAACAGGAATGCTACCGGATGGCGCGAGACTGGTATTTGCCTATTCCGCTGAGCGATCGCGATTATTTAGTTGAACTTGGCTACTTCACCCCTGATAAACGCTGGCAAATGCTAGCGCGATCAGCTCCGGTTCGCTTCTAAGCTAGAAGAGAAAAAAGCAGGGGTGCGATCGCCCGTTGTTGCAGAGCCACCAGCCGCAGGCTTGCTTTCGGCTTGCAACTGGTTCAACGTTTCAACAAAATCTCGAATACCTTGAAACTGTCGATAAACAGAAGCAAAACGAATGTAGGCAACCTCGTTAATAGCTTGCAGATGGGTCAACACCCGTTCACCGATCTCACTACTGCTAATTTCACGCGAAGGTCGCTGCTGTAGTTCACCTTCAATATCATCTACCATCGACTCAATAACAGGCAGCGAAACCTCTGTTTTCTCACAAGCCCGCACAATACCAAGCAGCAGTTTGGCGTGATCAAAAGCTTCGCGATCGCCGCTGCGTTTAATCACCGTAATCGGCACCTGTTCAATCCGCTCATAAGTCGTAAAGCGGCGGCGACAGCGCAAACACTCACGCCGCCGTCGAATACTGCGTCCTGATTCTGCAGAGCGCGACTCTAAAACACGGTTATCAGTATTTTGACAAAACGGGCATTGCATAAGCAAATCCCAAAAAATAGAGGCAAACTTCTTGAAAGCTCAAGAAGCCTTGCCTCTACTTTAATCAAAAATGGCTCATGATCTAAATTTTTAGATCATCAGTATCCCATTAAGAGCCAATTAGTCTTTAGAAATACGAGGGGGTTCGCGGAAAGCTACTGCAAAAAAGAGCGTTCCAATCACCAACGTAAAAATCAGAATGTAAGCGACGCTTTCCATAGTTAGAAAATCCTGCTCTGACTACCTACTAATTACAGTCTACAAGTTCGCTTCGAAATTGGTTGGCCGGGTATTGAACTTACGAATCATCGGCTGGTTCAATACCTGGCCTATTTTCAATCTCTTAACGCGCTAGGTTGGCTCAGATTTACGGGTAGATTTATCACCCACTTTGGCAAAGAAACCCCACTCCACCTGTTCGGGAGAGAGATCGGGATCAACCCCGGCAAACACATCCCGGAACAGCGTCCGAGAACCATGCCAGATATGACCAAAGAAGAACAACAGCGCAAAAACTGCATGACCGTAGGTAAACCAACCCCGAGGACTGGTACGGAAAACACCGTCAGAATCAAGCGTTTCGCGATCGAATTCAAAAGGTTCGCCCAGCTGAGCCTTGCGGGCAAAGCGCTTAACAATTGCTGGATCGCTAAATTCTTGACCTGCTAGTTCACCCCCGTAAAGTTTGACCTTAACGCCAGTCTGCTCAAAGCTGTACTTAGACTCAGCCCGCCGGAAAGGAATATCGGCTCGAACCACGCCGTCGTTATCTACCAAGAGAACGGGGAAGGTTTCAAAGAAGCTAGGCAAACGACGAACTGTTAACGTACGTCCTTCGCCATCGGTGAAGACAGGATGACCTAACCAAGTTTGGGCAATGCCGTCACCTGAATTCATTGGCCCAACGCGGAACAAACCGCCCTTAGCGGGGCTGTTGCCAACGTAATCATAGAAAGCTAGCTTTTCAGGAATATTGGCGTAGGCCTGTTCCATAGACAGTCCAGCCGCCATATCGCTCTGAACGCGGCGCTCAATTTCTTGATTGAAATAGCTGCTATCCCACTGATAGCGAGTAGGGCCAAACAGTTCAATCGGGGTTGTGGCGCTGCCGTACCACATGGTGCCAGCGACGACAAAAGCCGCAAAGAAAACAGCAGCAATACTGCTCGACAGAACGGTTTCGATATTACCCATCCGCAGTGCTTTGTAGAGTCGCTGCGGTGGCCGCACAGTCAGGTGGAAAAGCCCAGCAATAATGCCAACAATCCCCGCCGCAATGTGGTGGGCTACCACGCCGCCAGGATTGAAGGGGTTAAAGCCCGCAGGCCCCCATTCTGGCGCTACTGGCTGCACATGCCCCGTGAGGCCGTAGGGATCTGAAACCCACATCCCAGGCCCCCAAAGCCCAGTCAAGTGGAAAGCCCCAAAGCCAAAGCAGAGTAGACCTGCTAAGAATAAATGAATGCCAAACATTTTGGGTAAATCTAGAGCTGATTCGCCTGTACGCGAATCAACAAACAGCTCTAAGTCCCAATAAACCCAGTGCCAGCAGGCAGCTAGGAACAGCAGACCCGAAAGGACGATATGGGCTGCTGCAACGCCCTCAAAAGACCAAAAGCCGGGATCCACGGCAGTTCCGCCATTGATGCTCCAGCCACCCCAAGATTCAGTGACGCCCAGACGTGCCATGAAGGGCAGCACAAACATGCCCTGACGCCACATCGGGTTTAACACAGGATCGCTGGGATCAAAGGTTGCCAGCTCAAATAGAGCCATCGAGCCAGCCCACCCTGACACAAGGGCGGTGTGCATCAAGTGCACAGAAATCAGCCGCCCTGGATCGTTCAGAACGACTGTATGGACTCGGTACCAGGGTAGTCCCATTGACTACGCTCCTCCTCGATTAGGTTTCAACAATTGTTTTTAGCCTAGGTATAGGATGCTAGATACTGATAAGCCTACCAGACTCGCAACCGACCAAACCTTCGTTGATTTACTATCAAGCCTGTAATTCTCTGACTGCCCCTAGACTCAGAAGATTCAGAGTCAGACAAGAGTGCTATTGACAGCGGTTTGACAATAAAAATGTAAAAATGAAAGTGTATGAAGTAGTGTAACCAGTGTTAATGCTCATGGCAAGATGTCAGAGCGTTCGCTATGCACTCTTCTGGGGTTGTGCTTTTGTTACATTCCCTTAAGCTATTTTTGTAGTCCTTATCCGGTAAGCCCCGTACATAGTTGTAGAAACCCTCGACAAAGCGGAATATTCTCCATGGCAAATATTAAGTTTATTAAAGAAGATAAGGAAATTGTTGCGGCTGACGGCGCAAATCTCAGATTTAAAGCGCTGGAGAATGACATTGATCTCTATACCCTAATGGGTAAGATGATGAACTGCGGTGGCTATGGCCAGTGCGGGACTTGTGTGGTAGAGATTGCCGAAGGCATGGAAAATCTATCTCCTCGCACGGCGGTTGAAGAGCGCAAGCTGAAGAAACGTCCACCTAACTGTCGTTTAGCTTGTCAGACGACGGTGAACGGGCCAGTGAGTGTCATCACTAAGCCTGACAAAAAAGCTTCGCAGCAAAGGCATGAAGCGGCTAAGTCAGCAACGTGAGCCATCTGCGCGGTTAAATTTCTCGACTGAAGCGATCGCAATCTAGGTTATATTCTGAGTAGCGACTGGGTTCTTTTTGAAGTTTTTTGAGAGTAGAGGCTGGAATTAATGGAAGTTAACAACCTGGGTTTTGTTGCTAGCATCCTGTTTGTGCTTGTCCCAACCGTTTTTTTGCTAATTCTGTATATTCAAACCACGAGTAAGCAAACGGGTAATTAGATCATTCTCTAATTGTTTGGATGCAGCAGGCGATCGCGCGATCGCCTGCTTTTTTATTGCCTAGCCTAGCCACCGGGTTTTGTAAGAATGCGCCCGGTTGGGGTCAGGGTGCTTTCTGTACTGGCTTTGGCGTAGACGAGGTTATGCAGATGCTTAAGGGTAATGGGCACGGGCTGAGGTTTACCAAAGATGAAAGCCGGAGTGGCTACAGCTCTATCACCCAGCGACTGTTAATGACCGTTTGCGGCAGATAATTAGGAACGTGACGCCTCTTGA